>JAYVIX010000250.1:0-10029 GCA_043769845.1 Cytophagales bacterium | reverse complement strand
GTATGGCGGCACTTATGCACACAAAGACATTGCTTTTGAGTTTGGTTCGGCCATTAGTGTTCCTTTTAAGCTATACCTCATCAGAGAATTCCAACGCCTAAAGGAAGACGAAAACGACCGTTTACAACTCACTTGGAATCTGCATCGGACATTAACCAAACTAAATTATCGTATCCATACCGATGCCATCAAAGAAAACATCATTCCTGAAGTTTTGAACAAAGACCAAATAGCAATGGTCTATGCCAACGAAGCGGACGTACTAAATATGGCGCTATTTGGCAAAACAGCAAAACAATGGAGAGATGAAAACCCCACAGCCGAAGGAAATATGAGAGATCAGGCTAGTATTGAACAACTATTGGTATTGGCAAACATCGAAAGCATGAATGCAGAATTTATACGAATGAACTTGGCACAAAGCGAACGTTTACTAAAATTAAACCAAATAGCGGTATCACAATTAAAATCACTATTGAACAACCCTACTACCAAACAATTGAAACCATCACAACCATGATTAGAAGATAGAAATTAAAAATGAAATAGGCACGCCACCCGTAGAGACGCGATGCATCGCGTCTCTACAAACCGGAATCGCGTTTTTTAAAACCAGAATTGCAACACCATCATACAAATCAAAAAAATCATAGTGCAGACAATAGACAAAATGACAACCACCGATAACAACAACAACAAAATCGCCCCGAAATTGAGGTTTAAGGGCTTTGATGGGGAATGGAAGAAAATGTTATATGCTGATATTTATACATTTTATTCAACAAATTCTTTTTCAAGAGATAACTTAAATTATGATAACGGAAACGTGAAAAATATTCACTATGGAGATATTCATACAAAATTTGCTACTCTATTTGATATTGCGAAAGAAGAAGTTCCATTTGTAAATTCTGATATTGATATTAGTAAAATTAAAGAAGAAAATTATTGCCAAGAAAAGGATTTAGTAATTGCAGATGCTTCTGAAGACTATGCAGATATTGGAAAAACTATTGAACTTGTTAATTTAAATAACAATAAAATAATTGCGGGGCTGCATACTTTTCTTGCGAGACCAAACAAGCATGAAATGGCAAAAGGCTTTGCAGGTTATTTAGTTAAATCTTGGAAGTTCAAAAAGCAAGTAATGATTATTGCACAAGGAACAAAGGTTTTGAGTCTTTCAACTGGACGTTTAGGAAATTTAGAACTTTCCATCCCCACCCTTCCCGAACAACAAAAAATCGCTAGTTTTTTATCAGCGGTAGATGAAAAGATACAGCAGCTTAGCCGCAAAAAAGAATTACTCGCGCAATACAAAAAGGGCGTGATGCAACGGCTATTTAGTCTCAACTATGATTCATTTGATTTGCATGATGAACATGATTTTGAAGAAGAAAAAAATCAAGGCAATCAAAAAAATCATACAAAATCAAGGTTCAGACAATTGCGATTCAAAGACCAAAACGGTATGGACTTTCCTGTGTGGGAAGAGAAAAAATTGGGGGAGGTAGCGACTCTAAATCCAAAGAGCTCAGTTTTGCCCGAATCATTTATTTACATTGATCTAGAAAGCGTTGAAAAAGGGCAATTGTTAAAAGAAAATATCATTTCTAAAACGGAAGCTCCTAGTAGAGCTCAAAGAAAATTATCAAAAAATGATATTTTATACCAAACGGTGAGACCATATCAAATGAATAATTATTTATTTGATAAAAATGGAGAATACGTTGCCTCGACTGGTTATGCACAATTAAGAGCAAAGGAAAGCGCTTCATTCTTGTATCAACTTTTACATACTGAATATTTTATAAATGACGTTATGGAAAGATGTACAGGCACAAGTTATCCTTCAATTAATTCATTTGATTTATCTCAAATAAAATTCAAAATTCCTTGCCTTGCAGAACAAAAAAAGATAGCCGATTATTTATCGCATTTGGATGTTAAAATAGAACAGGTGACCAAACAAATAGATCAAACGCAATCATTCAAAAAAGGGTTGTTGCAACAGATGTTTGTGTAAACGTACCGCCCCGTAGAGACGCGATGCATCGCGTCTCTACAATCGGAATCGCCTGAACCGTTAATTTTGAATTGCAATGCATCGCGTCTGAACCGTAATTTGGAAACGCAATAAATTTGCGTCTCTACAGGGGAATAAATAAACCAACGACCAAATGGAATTATACAAAAACAAATACCGCATTTCTTCCGCCCGATTGCAGGGTTTTGATTATGGCGCAAATGGGGCGTATTTTATCACCATTTGTACCCAAAATAGGGAACATTTTTTTGGCGAAATTGTGGATGACGCCACCGCCACCGTAGAGACGCCATGCATGGCGTCTCTACCAGAAAACAAAATGCAATTGAACGAATTGGGTCGTTTGGTCGAAACCGAATGGGTAAAAACCATTGAATTGCGACCAGATATGAATTTGGAAATGGGTGCGTTTGTGGTCATGCCCAATCATTTTCACGCCATTATTATCATTGGCGAAAACGAATTCAATTCCTGTAGAGACGCGATGCAAGGACAAGGTGGAGACGCGATGCAAGGACAAGGTGGAGACGCGATGCATCGCGTCTCTACGGCATTGGGAAATGTGTTCGGACCACAATCAAAAAATCTGGCATCAATTGTGCGTGGGTTCAAATCTGCGATCACCGCTGGGGCGAAAAAAATGGGCATCACCGATTTTGCCTGGCAATCGCGTTTTCACGACCATATTATTCGTAATTCCGAATCGTTCGAACGAATACAAAATTATATTGCCGATAATCCATTTAATTGGAAAAATGATACATTTAATCAATAATTGATAAACCATCCCGTAGAGACGCGATGCATCGCGTCTCTACAATCATCAACAAAACCAACAAAACCAATGGCCCATCAGACCGAATCGGTAATAGAAAACAATTTGATCAAACAATTGATCGGTTTGGGTTATGCCTCTGTAAAAATTCAGGACGGTGTGGCATTGAAATCCAACCTCAAAACACAATTAGAGGCATTCAACAAAACCGTTTTTAGTGAAAAGGAATTTGCGGCCATTCTCAACCATTTGGCCAAAGGCAATGTGTTCGAGAAAGCCAAAACCTTGCGCAATAGGTTTGCATTGGCCAAAGAAGACGGCACTACTTTATATGTGCGGTTTTTCAACAATGAAGACTGGAGCCAAAACCTGTACCAAGTTAGCAATCAGGTACAACTACAAGGTTCGTTTCTGAACCGTTACGATGTGACGTTGCTGGTAAACGGACTGCCTTTAGTGCAAATAGAACTGAAGCGCACGGGCATCGAAATCAAAGAAGCATTTAATCAGATAAACCGATACCAAAAACATTCGTTTTGGAGCAACGATGGTTTGTTTCAGTACGTGCAATTGTTTGTGATCAGCAATGGCGTAAACACCAAATACTTGGCCAACAACGATTTGCAGTCGGTTTTGCAAACGTATTTTTGGTCTGACGAACACAACAAAAACGTGTCGGAATTGGAAGATTTTGCCACACAGTTTTTGAATACCGACCATTTGGGCAAATTTGTCTCGCAGTATGTGGTGATGAACGAAACCTTCAAAAATATGATGGTGTTGCGGCCATATCAATATTTTGCAACCGAAGCCATCATCAAACAAGTAAAAGCGGGCAACGAGAATGGCTACATTTGGCACACAACAGGTTCGGGCAAAACCTTGACCTCGTTCAAAGCAAGCCAAATCATCATGGATTTGCCCGAGGTGCATAAAGTAGTGTTTGTGGTCGATCGGAAAGATTTGGACTACCAAACGATGCACGAATTCAATGCCTTCAAAAAAGACAGTGTAGACGTGACCAACAATACGGCCTCGCTGGTCAGGCAACTAAGCGATGACACCAAATTGGTACTCACCACCATTCAGAAGCTAAATAATGCCATCAGCAAACAGCATTACGAAAACAAGCTGGGGCATTTGAAAGACAAAAAAGTGGTGTTCATTTTTGACGAGTGCCACCGCTCGCAATTTGGCGAAACCCATGAACGTGTGACCAAGTATTTTGCCAAAGCCCAACTGTTTGGTTTTACAGGCACGCCCATTTTTGCCGAAAATGCCAACAAAAACGAGTTGGGTAAGCGCACCACCAAAGACTTGTTTGGAAGCTGTTTGCACAAATACGTGATCACCGATGCCATTCGCGACCAGAACGTGTTGCGTTTCGGGATCGAATATGTGGGCCGGTACAAGCAGAAAGGCAATACATTTATTGATATAGAAGTAGAAGACAATATCGACAAAGAAGAGATTTTTAATGCGGACGATCGACTAGAAAAAATTGTCGATTACATCCTAGCCCATCACAGTCAGAAAACATTCAACAAAGAGTATTCTGCCCTTTTTGCGGTGAGTAGTATCGAAGCGGCTATCAAGTATTACACTATTTTCAAACGGAAAAAAGAAGCGGGCGAACACGATTTGCGCATCGCGACCATTTTTACTTTTGGTGCCAACGAAGCTGATGAAGATGCCCAAGACTATTTGCCAGCCGATGAATTACCACTTGCTGCCGAACCGCAAGAAGCTTACCAAAAGTCGAGCCATAAAAGAGACCAATTGGAAGCCTGCATGGCCGATTACAACCAACAATATGTTCAAAAATTCAGCACCAAAGATGCTGAGTCGTTTGAAGGATATTTTAAAGACATCAGCAAACGATTAAAAGAACGAGAAAAACAAAACTTTAATGACGAGAAAGATCGCTTAGATATTTTGCTGGTCGTCAATATGTTTCTTACTGGTTTTGATGCCAAAAAAGTGAACACGTTGTATGTGGATAAAAACCTGAAACACCATGGTTTGATCCAAGCATTTTCGCGCACCAACCGTATTTTAGGCGATCAGAAATCGCAAGGCAATATTGTTTGTTTTCGCAATTTGAAAAAGGCAACAGACGATGCCATCACCTTGTTTTCGAACAAAGAAGCCATCGAAGAAATCATTTTACCGCCTTACGCATCCATTGCCCACAAATTCAAAGAAGCATTAAAAGTTTTGCTCACGATAGTGTCCACGTACAAACAGGTGGACGATCTGAAAACCGAAAAAGAAGAATTGGCTTTTGTGCAGGCTTTCAGGGCTTTGTTGCGTGCCAAAAATGTGCTGGCTTCTTTTAGCGATTTTTCGTGGGACGAATTGGGAATAGACGAACAAGAATTCAAAAACTTCGAAACCAAATACCTCGATTTGCGCGACAAAGTAAAACGAGACATCGAAAAGCAAAAAACTTCTATTCTGAACGAAATAGATTTTGAAGTAGAACTAATCCATCGTGATACGATCAATGTGGCCTACATCATCAAACTGATCGGGAAACTAAAACAAAGCAAAACCACCGAAGCCGAACAACAGAAAAAAGCCATTATCGATCTTTTAGGTGGTGATATACATTTACGAAGCAAGCGCGAACTGATCGAGAAATTCATTTTAGAGAATTTGCCCAAAATAGCGGATGCCGACAAGATTCAAGAGGATTTTGAGAAATATTGGCAAGAGCAAAAAGTATTGGCTTTGAACAAACTGTGCGAAGAAGAACAGCTGGACAGAGCACAATTTAGCGCATTGATAGCTGCCTATATTTTTAGCGGACAAGATCCATTGCGCGATGATGTTTTCCGATGCCTTGGCAACAGACCCAGCATATTACAAGCACGCGCCATTGGCGAACGTATCATTCACAAAATGAAGGAATATGTGGAAGTGTTCGAAATGGGAATGAGCATGGCGGCTTAGAAAAATTGCAAACTTCTTAAATTCAGATGAATAAAACATTATAATAAGAGGCGTTTGGTAAGAAAGATATTGTCAATAGGAGTTTGCTTATAGCGAATTGCCCAATAACACAACTGACGCGAGGTCTTAGCGCAGCGCAACTTGTGTCGGTAATAATTGAAGTCTTCAGACTTCCTCGACTTCAAATGCCTATCCTGAAAATAAATTTGTAAAAAAAGACTGCTCTCTCTCCCTAGCACAAAACATGCCTTTTTTACTATCGCAGAAAAACAACTGCTGAAAAAAAGGAAAGAGTGTTTTCTCCACCAAAAAAATCTCTGATTTATTGTATTTAGGCAACGTCCGAAATGTTTCATTATCTGAAAAGTGTGAAACATGTAATTCTATTTAGAAAATTTATAAAGGCAACCTTAACTAATAACCTCACTTTTGCCTCATACAAATACACATAAATGCTAGATTTAATGTGTATTAAATTTAAAATGTTTCTAGTAATTAAAGAGCAATAGAAGTAATTATTAGAACAACAAATTTAATTACAGGCAAAGAAGGTGCTATAAAGATATAATCATAAATAAATTCAAATAACAATTTAAATTCAAAAAAAATGGAAAATCAAAAAACAATTGAAGTGTTAAATACACTCATCACTATCAACAACGATAGAATTGAAGGTTACGAAACAGCAGCCAATGAAACTGAAGAGCAAGATTTAAAGATGTTTTTTAGCGAACTAAAGCAAACTAGCCTTCACTGCAATAAAGAACTGACATTTGAAGTAACAAAATTAGGCGGCACTGCAACAGATGGAACCAAAACAACGGGTAAATTTTTCCGTGTGTGGATGGATGTTAAAGCAGCACTCACTGGCAAAGACCGTAAAGCAATTCTTAATTCATGCGAATACGGTGAAGACGCGGCAATAGACACGTATGAGCAAGCATTGGAAAATGAGGCAGAAAATTTAAGTACCGATCAACAGACCATGATTAAAGCACAGCACACAATGCTATTTGCCGACCACAACAAAGTAAAAGCTATGAGAGATTTAGTACTGGTAGACTAATAAAAATTCAGTGATTAAGGAAAGGTGTAAAGTTTTGTTTACGCCTTTCCTTTTTTAAATAGAATACTTAGAAAATAAACCTTTATGTGGAAAGAAGTAAACAATCAACTGCAACGCAGTTTTGAATTTAAGGACTTTATAGAAGCTTTTACATTTATGACAAAGGTGGCTTTTGCTGCTGAAAAAATGGACCATCATCCCAATTGGAGTAATGTATACAACAAAGTAGAGATAAACCTATTCACACACGATGCCAACGATAGCATTACCGAAAAGGATATAAAACTTTCAAAGGAAATAGACAAAATTTTTAAAAGGGAATAATCATGAGACACATTTCAATCATTTCCTCCAGCATTAGAGAAGGGCGAAAAAGTCATAACGTGGCACTATATTTTCAATCGTATTTACAAGAGAATAACTTAGCAAATACCGAAATTTTGGATTTGAAAGTATTTAACTTTCCCATTTTTGAAGGCACTTTAAAAACATTGAAAGATCCAGATGAAAATGTTCTTGAGTTTGCAGATAAGATTAAATCATCAGATGGAATTATCATTGTTACTCCAGAATACAATGGGGGCTATCCTGCTAGTTTAAAGAATGCCATTGACTTGCTATATGAAGAATGGAAACACAAACCCATTGCGATAGTCACCGTTTCAAGTGGACCGTTTGGAGGTAGCCAAGCATTGGTAGCGCTTCAGTTTACACTTTGGAAAATGAGGGCTTGGACCATTCCAGCTATGTTTTCTGTACCTACGGTAGATAAAGCGTATGACGAAAATGGAAAAGCGATGGATAAACTTACTTCCGACAAACTTGCTGCCGTTTTTATAAAAGAATTACTCTGGTGTATTGAAGCAGATAAAGCGCCAAAACATGTATAAGACGACAACTAAAAAAAACAAACACAAATAGCACTATGATACGCACAGCAACAGCACATTGGGAAGGTGATTTAAAAGCAGGTAAGGGCTCACTTACTACAGCAAGCACTATTTTAAAGCAAACAAATTACAGCTATAAAACACGGTTTGAAGATGGGGAAGCAGGTACCAACCCAGAGGAATTATTGGCCGCATCACATGCCGGATGTTTTACGATGGCCGTGGCTGCTATGCTCACCCAAAAAAAAATAACTCCAACAACGTTGGATACCGAAGCAACCTTAACAATGGAAGGATTAAGTATAACAACTATTCATTTGTCTATTACAGGTTCGGTACCAGGAATTACGGCTGATGATTTTACAACCATTACAAAAGAGGCAGAAAAAAACTGCTTGATTTCAAAGGTCTTAAATATCCCAATTAGTTCAGAAGCACATTTCAAAAGCTAATAAATAAAATGACAACAAAACAAATAGTACTTGCCAGCAGGCCAAAAGGGCTTCCTGTGCTAGAAAATTTTACTACCAAAGATGTTGAGTTGGCCGAAATTAAAGAGAATGAAGTAGTGCTGGAAGCTTTATATTTTTCTGTAGACCCCTACATGCGTGGCAGAATGAATGATGCTAAATCGTATGCCCCTCCGTTTGAAATTGGAAAGCCAATTACAGGTGGCGTTATCGCGAAGGTCATAAAAAGCAATGCAGGAAATTTTAAAGAAAACGATATTGTTACGGGCAACCTTCCTTGGCAGCAACATTGTATTTCAATAGCCACTAGCTTACTAAAAATAAATACAAGCATAGCACCAGCAAGTTATTATTTGGGCATTTTGGGTATGCCCGGCCTCACTGCTTATTTTGGTTTAATGCATATTGGCAAACCAAAAGCAGGTGAAACGGTTGTGGTGTCTGGTGCTGCAGGCGCTGTTGGTATAGTGGTTGGTCAAATAGCGAAACTGCAAGGTTGTCGTGTAGTAGGAATAGCCGGCACTGATGAAAAAATAAATTTATTAAAAGAGGAGTTTGGCTTTGACGAGGTCATAAATTATAAAACCTGTACCGATCTGAAGAAAGCGATTGCTGATGCTTGTCCAAAAGGGGTAGATATCTATTACGATAACGTAGGTGGCGAAACTTCGGATGCTGTCATTAGCAATATCAACTTCCATGCTAGAATTGTATTGTGTGGCCAAATAGCCTTATACAACAGTACTGAAATACCAATGGGACCAAGACTGCAACCGATGTTATTAACCAGAAGCGTATTAATGCAGGGTTTTATTATAGGCAATTACCAAAGTCAATTTAATGAAGGCAGCAAGAACTTAGCCTTGTGGATTCAAGAAGGTAAATTAAAATATAAAGAAACGATTGTGAAAGGCTTTGATAAATTACCAACTGCATTGTTGGGTTTATTCGAAGGTGATAACATCGGGAAAATGATTGTTGAAGTATAAATTTTTAATCAAATAGAACATGAAAATAGTAATGGTATTAACCTCGCATAGCGAGTTAGGAAACACAGGAAAAAAGACAGGCTTTTGGATAGAAGAGTTTGCGGCACCGTATTATGTATTTCTTGATGCGGGAGCTTCTATCACTATTGCCTCTCCAAAAGGCGGTCAGCCTCCTATAGACCCTTCAAGCGATACTGCTGAAAATCAAACACCAGCGGTTATTCGGTTTAAAGCGGATAAAAGGTTACAAAAGATTTTATCAGAAACGCATTTGCTTTCTAGCATTTTATCCGATGATTATGATGCCATATTTTACCCTGGTGGGCACGGCCCGTTATGGGATTTGACTAACGATAGTGATTCAATAAAGCTAATTGGGGACTTTTGGAGTAATAAAAAACCTGTAGTAGCCGTTTGTCACGCGCCTTCTGTTTTATTGAATGTAAAAGATGATGCAGGTAACTATTTAATAAAAGGAAAGAAGGTAACAGGCTTTACTAACAGCGAAGAAGAAGCCGTAAAACTTACTGAGATAGTCCCCTTTTTATTAGAAAATGAATTGAAAAATAAAGGCGGAATCTATTCTAAAAAAGAGGATTGGGCTTCTTATGTTGTAAAAGACGGCATGCTTATTACGGGTCAAAATCCTGCATCTTCTGAAGAAGCAGCGAAAGAGTTAGTAAAGATTCTGAAATAGTATCTACTAGTCAAAGGCGCAATAGTTCTTCTTTCGCTACCTTGTCAACGGTCGCAGACCTTGACAACGGTAAATGCATTCTGTTTGCCCATTTTACCTTGACAAGGTCTGAAAAAGACCGTTGTCAAGGTAGTAGGAAG
>JAYVIX010000249.1:0-5113 GCA_043769845.1 Cytophagales bacterium | reverse complement strand
CAAGGCCTTCTTTCTTGCTATTATTTACTTCACATTCTATTCTCTTATTCCCATTGTCATAATAACCAATGCCTATACCTGTTTGATAACCCTCTTTATAAAACGAAAGATCCTTTATAAGTCCATTTTCAAAATACCATTTCCATTCACCTTCTTTTTGTCCGTGTACATATTTTCCTTCATAGCATTTGGTACCATCTCTGTACCAAGAAGTCCATTTTTCTACCCGTTTTCCTAATTGGAAATTTCCTTCACTTTCTAGTTTTCCATTTTCGAAGAATGATTGATAAAAACCCTCTTTTTGCCCATTTTGGTAGTTGGTATTTGTTTTCAACTGTCCATTGGGATGGTATTCGTTATTTTTTCCATTCAGAATACCATTTAAAAATGTTTCATTTATATTCAAAGTACCATTTTCAGAATAGTAATTCCAAATACTGTCTTTTTTATTGTCTACATAATTGCCTTCGGCTTGCTTCTGCCCACTTTCGTAATAATAGTACCATTTTCCCACCAAACTATCGGCCAGATAATGACCAAAGCGTTGTATTTTACCATTTTCGAAATAGTAATGAAAAAGTCCTTTTCTCAAACCTTTTTCATAAAAAACAGTACTTTCAATTGGCCCATTTGAATAAAAATTTTGGACAGCGCCTTGCAATTCACCATTTACATAATTTTCTATGTTAGTCAATTGTCCTTCTGTATCGAAATACCTCCATTCGCCTGTTTTCTTGCCATTTTCTAGGTTTTTTCCGAAACACTTTAACTTTCCATTATCATGATAATACTGCCATATACCTGCATATTCACCGTCTTTGTAGCCTCCTTTTGAAATCAGTATTCCTTGTTCGTTGTACGTTTCGTGGGCACCGTCCCAATATCCGTTTAGGTAGTTTACTTTTGATTTTATAAGACCATTTTCATGAAAAAATTCCCAATATCCGTTCTTTTCATTTTTCAAAAACTGCCCTTTGCCTTGTAAGAGTCCATTGGGATGATATACCACACAAGAACCATTGGAAAGCCCATTTTGAAAATTGACTTGAGATTGCAGAATTCCGTTTTCAAAATAGTATTTCCACTCCCCTTCCGAAGAATCGTTGTGCATCGTTCCCTCCGAACTTAGGTTTCCGTTGAGGTGATAGGTTTTATAAAAACCATTGAGTTTGCCATGGTCGGCCTGCGAATGTTGCGATACGTTTCCGTTTTCATGGTAGTACCACATTTCGCCATGGATTACTTCTGGATTGACCGAGAGCAGATAACCATCCCATTGCTTTTTGCCGCTGGCATAAAAATCTCGGACTTTCCCGATCGGTTTGCCTGCTTCAAAACGAATGCTTCTGTAATAAACGATCGAATCAAGATTGCTCGTTTCTCGAAAAGTGCTGTCGTAAAGGATTGTCCAGTATCCAGTTCGCTGTTTTTGGGAGTCGTACAAATTGGCCGAAACAGGATATTGCGAGAATGCTAAATGAGAATTTAAAAGCGTTAAAATAGCACCAATGAACAATTTATTCATATAATAAATCAGATATTTTGTAAAATAACTGATTTATTAGAATAGTAAAAATGAATTTCTGACTGTCTAGTACATCGAATACTATTCTTCGTCAAAATTCTTTTCTTCCTTCAATTCACCAGATTCTTTGTAGAATTTCCAGTCACCTTTCATGATGTTTTCTTTGTAAAAACCAGAGGCATCAAGTTTTCCATTTTCATAAAAGAATTTCCAAAGCCCTTCCTTTTGTCCTTTTTTGTATGTCCCAAATCCTGAGAGGCTGCCATTATCGTGGTAGTATTTCCATTCGCCTTCTGGTGTGCCATTTGCATACTTTCCGATAGCCGAAAGAGCATCGTTTTCATGGTAACTTTTGCGCGTACCATTACCGTCTTTGAAATCGCCCATATCCAGTTTTTGGCCAGCTTGGTCTACCAATTCGCCAATATTCATCAATTTACCATCTTTCCAATATTCCAATTGCATTTGACGTGCATTGTCATAGTAATACGTCCAGGTACTGTCTTCTTTTCCTTGCACGTATTTGCCTGTGGTCGAAAGTTTTCCATTTGGGTGATAATATTTCCAAATACCAAATTCTTCTCCACCAAGAAAATTTCCTTCCGATTCTAGCTGGCCATCTGAATGGTAAATTTTCCAATACCCATTTTCAAATCCTTCTACAAACGGCCCTTGCATTTGCAATTTTCCATCTTCAAAAAATCCTTTCCAAATCCCCGTTTTTTGTCCAAAAGCATAAAAACCTTCTTTGGCCAAAGTACTATCAGGATAATATTCTAACCACAGACCTTCTTGTTCGCCATGCATAAACTCTCCCGTTATGGCCAGTTTCCCATTGTCGTGGTATTCGTTCCAAATGCCTTCTTGAAGACCTTTATGATACTTTCCTTTAGATTTTAGCTTTCCGTTTTCGTGATATTCAAACCAGAGACTATCTTCTTCACCATTTTTGTAAAAGCCATTAGACGCCAATTTTCGATTTTCATGAAATTCTTTGGTACTGCCATTTTCTACTCCATTTGAATAATAGGTTTCAGAAGCTTCGATTCCACTTTCATAATATTCGCGCACCAATCCTTCCAGTTTACCATCTACATAATTCATGTCCATTTTTGGCTTTCCATTCGGATAAAATAACTTGCCTCTCCCCTCTTTTTTGCCATATTTGTAGGCATATATAGCTGATAATGTGGACGATAGATCGTACATTTTCACTAGTCCTGTTCCACCTTTCAAGGTTCCTTTGTCCAGAGGTTTTCCTTTGTTATCGTTGCATTCAAGTACTTCTTTGAGCAAACCGTGGTCGTATTTTTCTTTGCGTGCTATTTTTCCGTTTTCAAAATACAAAATCAATTCGTCATTGGGCTTGCCTTCCGCATAGTGCAGTTTGTTCTGTATTTTGCCTGATTCAAAATAGAATTCGGAGGCACCGTCCAGTTTGCCATTTCGGTAGAACATTTTGGATTGGATTTTGCCATTTTCGTAATAGTTCAACCACTCCCCTTCTTCCATTCCTTTCAGATAAACGCCTTCTTGTGAAGGCTTTCCGTCTGGATCAAAGGATTTGAATTTCCCATTTTGCAAATCACTTTTATAAAGTGTTTCTTTCTCTAAAATTCCGTTTTCGTAGTAGTACGACCAAATTCCATCTTTCTTGCCAGCACTATATTTTCCATTGATTTGTAAATTTCCATCTGAAAAAAAAGCTTTATAAGTACTGTCTAGCTGTCCATTACGATTCATTCCTTTTTCACTTATTTTTCCATTAATGAAATAAAAGGTGAACGAACCTTCTTCTATGTTATTCTTAAAACTAATCTCGCCTTTTAGACTTCCATTTTCGAAATAGAGTTTCCAAAGTCCCGTTTTGATGCTGTCTTTTTCTACAAAACCACTTGTTTTAAGGTTTTTATTCGAATAAAATTCTTGCAAAGTATCTTGCGAATTGGCTGAAAAATGAAAGATAAAGCCAAAAAATAGGACAATGAATAGACGAATCATACGTTTTTGAATTATTAGTCGATAGTTAATAGTTTCACAACTATCAAATAATGAGGAATTTGCGTTATATAAAACAGTAGTCTCTTTTTAATATGAAACTATGAAACAAATTAACGAAAAATTTAACGTCAGGATGCAAATCAAGAAGAATATATAAATGAATTTATTTTAATTTATATATTTTTAAAACAAATTGGCATTTTATAAGCTCTTGGTTTTAAAGTAAATACGGAATTTTTCACTATTGACTATTCACTTTTAACTTATTTTAGAATCCTTGTCGATTTATCAATCGAATTCGGATATTTGTAGCCCGTTTTCCTAATAACATGCAATTCAACAACAACCGTTTCGAAGTACAAGGTTTGGCTCTTACCGACCTAGCCCAGCAGTTTGGCACCCCGCTTTATCTATACGATGCAGATAAAATTGTGGAACAATTAAAAACGCTTCAAACCACTTTTGCCGCAAGTAATGTGAAAGTGAAGTATGCAACCAAGGCCTTGACCAATCTTTCTATTCTGAAGTTATTAAAGAAAAATGGGTCGGGAATAGATGTGGTTTCGGTTAATGAGGCACAGCTTGCCTTACGTGCAGGTTTTGAACCAAGCGATATCATGTTCACTTCCAACAGCGTTAGTATGGAAGAAATTGTAGCATCTGTTGACCTTGGTATTTATATTAATTTAGATAATCTTTCGATTCTCGAAAAGTTTGGTCAGAAATATGGAGATTCATATCCATGTTGTATTCGCCTCAATCCCAGCATTATGGCTGGTGGAAATTTGAAAATTTCAACTGGACATAGCAATTCTAAATTTGGGATTCCGATTGAGCAAATGGACCAAATCAAGGCCATTGTAGATAGTTACAACATTCAGATCAATGGACTTCATATCCATACTGGTTCTGAAATAAAGGATGTGGACGTGTTTATGAAAATGGCTGATATCTTGTTTGATTTGGCTCTTGGTTTTCCAAATTTGAAATTTCTTGACTTTGGTGGCGGTTTCAAAGTGGCCTATAAAGCCGATGATCACGTGACCAATATGCCCGAATTGGGCTCGAAGTTGAACGCTGCTTTTGCGACATTCAATACCAAAACAGGCCGAAATATTGAATTGTGGATCGAACCAGGCAAATTTTTAGTAAGTGAAGCAGGATATTTGCTTGCCACCACTACCACGGTCAAGAAAAATCCAGCCATTACGTTTGTGGGGGTGGATACAGGACTCAACCATCTGATTAGACCAATGATGTATGATTCATATCATGAAATTGTGAATATTTCGAACCCGAACGGCACAAAACAGGAATACACTGTAGTAGGTAATATTTGCGAAACGGATACGCTTGGTGCAAACCGTAGCCTGAATGAAGTACGCGAAGACGATATTATTGCATTCAAAAATGCGGGTGCCTATGGCTTCAGTATGAGTTCAAACTATAATTCGCGTTTCCGTCCAGCTGAAGTGCTTGTGTATAAAGGCCAAGCACATGTGATCCGTAAAAGAGAAACCTTGGAAGATGTACTTCGCACTCAAGTAGATATCGAATTATAAAAATCCTTATTCTGTAAAATGAAAG
>JAYVIX010000248.1:0-5492 GCA_043769845.1 Cytophagales bacterium | reverse complement strand
TATTGAAGTCGAAAATTTCGGAGCCGCTAGACAACTCCTTATTCAGCACAATACGCGAAAATTTTCTTCATTCGAAGTACGCATTAAACACAAAAATGGCTCTTGGCGATTATTAGAATGCTTTAGTCAGCCCGAAACTACAAGTGAAAATGGACATATCATTCTGAATATCAGAGATGTAACAGAAAGAAAAAGTGCTGAAAAAGAACTGAAAACTAAAAATGGAGAGCTCGAAAAAATCAACCAAGAAATGGATCGCTTTGTGTACAGCGCATCGCACGATCTAAAAGCACCACTAAAATCGCTTCTCGGTTTGATCAAAATTGCGCAAATCGAATTCGAACAAAACAAATTGCAATCGTTTTCGCAATATGCCGTTCTGATGGAAAAAAGCATCATGAAATTGGATGACACGATTCATAAAATTCTATTGCATTCGGCCAATTCAAGATCGGAAGTTAAAATGGAGGAAATTGATTTTCATGTAATGATAGATGAAATATTAGATAAATTATTTTACATGGAAGGAAATTATTTGATTGATAAAAAAGTAATCATCGATCAGCAAGTTCCTTTTTATTCAGATAAAAGCCGTATCACTGTCATTTTCAACAACCTCATTTCTAACGGAATAAAATACAGCAATGTCAAAAAAGAACATCCGCATATCGAAATGCGAATAAGTATTACGAAAAAAACAGCTTCGATTATTTTTGAAGACAACGGAATTGGGATTGCAAATGAATATTTAGACAAAATATTCAATATGTTTTTCAGAGCCACCGAACGTAGCGAAGGTTCAGGACTAGGACTTTATATCGTCAAAGAAATGGTTGAAAAACTCGAAGGTACTATTAAAGTGCTTTCGAAAATAGAGGAAGGAACTGCCTTTGTGATCAAAATTCCCAATCACGTACTTTCGGTATGAAATATTTACTACTTGTAAGTATTTGATTTTGTGTTCAATGCAGAACTATTAATTGTTGGCTATTCACTACAAAAACTTATCTAGTATCTTTGTTCAATATGGACAATAACGACATCCTGCGTAGCTTGCGCTATACTTTTAATATTGGCGATTCGAAAATGATTGAAATTTTTGCTTTGGCCGACCACACCATTACGCGTGCCGAAGTGACCGATTGGTTGAAAAAAGAAGACGATCCTGCTTTTAAACCTATTTACGACAAGGAGTTAGCTATTTTTTTAAACGGATTGATCAACGATAAAAGGGGTAAAAAAGAAGGCGAGCAACCCAATCCCGAAAAAACATTAGACAACAATATCGTTTTCAGAAAGCTAAAAATTGCACTTAATTTCAAAGACGAAGATATTTTAGAAATACTCGATCAGAGAGATATGCATATTAGTAAACACGAATTAAGCGCATTTTTCCGTAAACCTACCCAAGATCAATATAGGCCTTGCAAAGATCAAATCTTACGCAATTTTTTACATGGTTTGCAGTTAAAATTCAGACCTACGGAATAAAGGTTTGATTTTAAGTAAAATATACAAAGAACATTGCTAAAATAGCAGGGACAGCTTGTATGTAAAAGATTGATTTGCTGGCCGTAAAAGCTCCATATATACCTGCCACTATTACACAACCAAGGAAGAATATAGCCGTGTTTTGGCTCCAAACTGGGTCACAAATGAGCAATGACCAAACAAGGCCTGCCGCCAAAAAGCCGTTGTAAAGTCCCTGATTTCCAGCCAATACTTTGGTTTTCTCAAACAGATCGTCTGGCATACTTTTAAATGTTTTTTTGCCAACTGTTGTCCACGCAAACATTTCAATCCAGAGAATATAAAGATGTTCACTGGCCACTAAGCCGATTAATATTTGAGATATAATTTTCATGTTATTTTTTTACTATTCGCTAAAAATTACTTCCATTCCATGTTATTCACACGTTCTTCTTGTTTTCTTTTTACTTCGGAAGCGAAAGCTGTATAGTCTGATTTACTCATCAAATCTTTCAGTTTGGCCAATCCAAAATCAGTCGAACCGAAGAGGTTCAATTTTACACACTGCAAAGTATAGGCTTTTTGAAGCGGAATTGAATATTGGTTCATCATTACACTTTGTAAAAGTAGGTCGTAAGTAGCTTCGTCTTTTTGTTTGGTTTCTAGAAATTGGATGGCATCTATTACGCCCTCTTCATAGATCGGATTGGTTCGCAAGGCTTGCTTGTATAGCATTTCAGTTTTCTTTTCGTCATTGCTTGCCCACGCTTCGATGTATTTCGCAACTGGTTTAGTTGGCTGACTTTCAAGTGTTTTTGCGGCAAGTTCTCGTTGGTTCGTTTTGCGTAAAGCGCGCAAATATTGCCAATTAGTTTCCTCAGTTTTCGGATTTGCCCCATAAAGTTCAATGGCAAGATAGGCTTGGTCGATGTCAATTAAATGTTGCATCAAGCGACCTAGAGCTTTGTTTTTGTCATTGGTGGATGGTTGGGTATTGAATGCTTTTACCAATTCATCAGGTTTTGCAAATAGTTGAGGCAAAATTCCGATCGTATAAATATTTGCTTGTTTGGTCGAAAGAGAGTTGACGATCGATTTGAAAGTGGCATCAGTTTGTAGCACAGGATCTTGCCAGTAGGAGAGGGCGTCTGCTCCCGAAAGATAAAACGAAGTGGCGATGGCAATTCCGAATGCGGTAGTGCGGTCGCCCGCTATTTTGGCATTGTCCAAGAAATCGTAGGAAACTCGTGGTGCGTCTTGTTGGATGAGCCAATTGGACAATGTGTTGTTGTATTTTATTGGATTTGAGCCTGTTCCGCGCAATTGGTCGAGCGTCACGATTCCGTCCGAAACATTGCCACTGTAGTATTCTCGGTATGCCTTGTTCAGCAATAACTCTTCGGAATAAAGGGTATTTGCTGGTTTTTTGATCAGTGAATCGAGCCAATAGGTTTTGAAATTGATAGTATCTTTCAGGTTGTTAAAGGAGAGATTTAGCAAATAAGAAGCCTGTTTATCGCTGATTGCAGTATCGTTTATAAAATCAGGCGTTTCAAATGCTGGAGAAAATTTTCCTGATTTATTCATCAATGCCAAAAGATTGGTTCTGTAAATCAAGTCTTTAGGAATATTGATGGTGTCGAATTCGGGTTTGATATTATTTTGGAGTGCAAAAGCTAATTGATTGGAAGTCGCCACAAAAGAACCTTCGCTGTATTTGCTTGCTTGCTGAAAATAATAAATGGTTGAATCTTGAATTTTGGTTTTCGAGAATGCCATTGCCAGATTGTTCAGGATTTCGGGTGATTTTGGGAACTTCGTTTTGCCTTCACGCAATGTTTCCAGACTACGAATGATGTCGCCATCTTGCAGAAAATAGTAGCCAAGCGTTGCATAATCTTGTGGCGATGGATTTTTGAACATCGCTTGTTTTAGTAACACTTTTGCAATTGGGTCTTCATGGTCTTTTTCGTGTGCAAGCAAGCCTAGCATGTAGTTGGCTTTATGGTTGCCTTCATCGTTCGAAAGTGCGTTTCGCAGGTATTCTTCCCCCAGTAATTTGTCGTCTTGTTTTAGATAAGCTTCGGCAATTCCGATGTAGTAGCCTGCTTGTAACTGCCTCATTTGGTATTGGTTGCCATACATTACGATGGCCGTGACACCTATCAAGCCCAGCAAGCGTACAAAACCAAATGGCATGTAGCGTGGTTTGTAAATGACCATGTGCACGGGCAAATTTTGCTCCATCAACCCCATAAAATTGGCCACTACAAAAAGGATAAACACGGTTCCAAAAGCCAATTGACCGAAAATGATGCTGTCTTCTAATACTTCTTGAAGTGGATCATTTCCGCTGAAATTGGCAAATGAATAACAGACAAAACAATTGATGGCCAAAATCAGAAACCAAACCGCAGTAGCTGGCGAAAAATCAGCCATGAATTGATAAACAGGTTCTTTCTTTTTGTGCGCCCAAATTCCTAATCCTGAAGCGATTAAAAGAATGATGGGTGCTTCAAGGTATAAAATGTTCCAGTCGAGTGAACCTCTGTTTTTCATGAAAGTCAGAGCAATATTTCCCAAGAAAAACAGAGAAACTAGGATGAAATTGAGCAAAGAGGACCATTTGTTGGCGTTGCGCGAATCGGTGGTTAGGAACAAAAAACCACTCAGAATATCGGTCGAAATGATGATGATGTAGATGAAAGCCATCATGATCGGAGCCAATATTCCATAAGAAGCCAGAAAGTGAATGGGCTCGTTAAGTTTTGAAAATGAAAGAGTTAGGAAAAGAAATACGGAAGTGAGAAAGGTAAAAAATACGTATCGGTAGGCGAGTGGCGTGAATGGTTGAAAGGCATGGAAATAATGAATGCTAAAACCAAAAGCCAAGAACACGATGATGGTCCAGTACATGTTGGCGAGTCCGAAAACTTCGAGCACATCCAAATTTAGCAAAAAGAAGAATGCCCCCAGAAATGTCTGGGCTACTAAATACCAAAGCCCTTTGGTGTAACTAATTGTGACCGAGCCACCTATCATTAATATCGATATAGCTCCTACAATCAGGTACGCAAACCAAGGCATGGAATTGTCAATCGTGCCGGCAAAGGATTGGTAGTAATAATGGTTTTCGACATCTACTCCGAATTCAAAAAAACCTTTTTGGAACGTATCGACTAATACATTGGTGGTTTTGGCTTCCGAAATCACGTCCCATTTCAAACCAATGTTTTTGGCGGAGTATTCAGAATAAATGAAAAATAATACAATAGATATAAGTGCTATTAAAAAGGAACTATACAAATATTTGTAGGATTTTGTCCAGTTGTTCCAGAAATATAAGTTGTTCATCGGGTGTTGTTAAATACGTTAAAACGGGCGCAAAAATAACGAGGCTTTGGTCAATAAAGCTAATAGAGCGAAAAGATAATGGATTGAGCCCCACCTAAATCCTCCCGAGAGGAGAGGACTTTAAGCCCTTTATTCCCAAATGGGATAAAATTCTAATTGCACTTCTTGGCGAAAGAAGATGCGGGTAGATTCTACAAACGACTTCGTGAAATCGGAAACAAAAAACTTGTCCATCGGTTTCGAACCACTGTTCAGTAATTCTTTTTTGGTCAGTAATTCTTTCAATGCCATAGCTACTATTTCGCTCGAATCGATGACGTTCACTTTGTTTTCGTAGTAATCGTTGATTTCGTTTTTGATGAGCGGATAATGCGTACAACCCAAAATGAGCGATTTTATTTCCGATAATTTTGCAGACGAAAGGTACTCGTTGATAAGCGCACGACTGATGTTGTTGTTGAAAAATCCGTCTTCGATCATGGGGGCAAGCAAAGGCGTGGCGAGCGATTCTAGGTCGATATAAAGGTTTCGTTCGTCCACTCGTTTTTTGTAAATATTGGAGCTGATTGTGCGCCTAGTTCCAATAAGGCCCACTCTAGTTCCATTATGATGGCTGGCCAAATGTTCAATCATCGGATCTATCACGTTCATTACCAAAGCTTTGCTTC
>JAYVIX010000247.1:0-3089 GCA_043769845.1 Cytophagales bacterium | reverse complement strand
GTTTTCAAAAGGGAGATAAAGTCAAACGCTTCACAAATCACTTTTTCGAGATGGCAGAAGATGATCTTTATTACCTGTTTTCGGATGGTTTTACGAGTCAGTTTGGAGGCGAAGGAGGCAGTGAAAAATTCAAACACATGCGTTTTAGGGAAGCTTTGTTAAACATTAGCAAACATCAAATGCAGGATCAAAAAGAATTTTTGAACGAAAAATTGAAAACTTGGCAAGGATCAGCCGAACAAACAGATGATATTCTTGTACTAGGCTTCAAAAGACCACCTGTCAATATCGAAAATTACTGATTCGCGTTTCTCCTGATTGATTTAGTGTCCAAATGTGTTTTATTTAGTTTGAGCAAAGCAAATGCAAAATTTTTCTTATTTAGATAAGTGGAACAAAGCCTTGGACGCCAGAAAAGCCGAAGGATTGTTGCGAGAACTTCGGGTCGTAAAAAATAAAATTGATTTTTCTTCGAACGATTATTTGGGTCTTTCTCGCAACCAGGAATTACATCAAAGGGTCGATCATGCGTATCAATCTAGTTCGTTAGGGAACAAATTGGGCTCGACTGGTTCGCGGCTTATTTCGGGCAATAATGTGTATTTTGAACAAACAGAAGCTTTATTAGCGACTGTCCATTTAGCCGAAAGTGCCTTATTGTTCAACACAGGTTATATGGCCAATTTGGCTGTATTTTCCACTTTGCCACAAAAAGGCGACACTATTTTGTATGACGAACTTTCCCATGCTTGTATCAAAGATGGAATTCGACTAAGCATGGCCGATCGGTTTCCTTTTCGACACAACGATTTGGAAGGCTTGGAAAACAAACTCAAAAAAGCAAAAGGCCAAAAATACATTGCGGTAGAATCGGTTTATTCGATGGATGGAGATTTTGCACCATTAAAAGAATTGGTCGTTTTGTGCGAAAAATACGAGGCTATTTTGATTGTAGATGAAGCACATTCGACTGGAGTTTTTGGCAAAAATGGTTCTGGATTGGTCTGCGAACTTGGTTTGGAAAGTCAAATTCCGATCAGAATCCATACGTTTGGCAAAGCCATGGGCTGCCACGGAGCGGTAGTGGTGGGACCAAAAGAGCTAAAACCATATCTTGTCAATTTCGCACGGCCTTTTATTTATACCACTGGCATGAGTTTGCACAGCACAATTGCAATTCATGAAAGCTATTTGTATCTATCTCAAAATACTTATTTACAACAAGTTATAAAAGACAGAATTCAACTTTTTAATCAGCTCCTCCCCCATTCTGAATCCAAAATTAAAAGCGAAAGTCCCATCCAAGCCATCGTGTTTCCTGGAAACAATCATGCCAAATCAAAAGCATTGGAGCTACAAATGGCAGGCTTTGACGTCAGGCCTATTCTTTCGCCCACCGTCAAGAAAGGAAGTGAACGTTTGAGAATCTGTTTGCACACTTTTAATTCAGAAAGTGATATCGGAAATCTAATTTTTAATATGAATAATAATTAATATTGAAACAAAGCTATCTACTAAAAATCTATCTAATTACCTGTACCCAACCTTTTCTTTGTTCTTGGGAACTAAGGTTTTGAAGCACATAAAAGTAAATTCCATCGGGAATGTTGGTGGCTTGCCAATCGTTTTTATAAGGATTCGCTTCAAAAACAGGATTGCCCCATCTACTCGAAATAACGATTTTCCAGTTATTAAGATCTAAGTTGAGGATCCGAAAACAATCATTGGCATTGTCGCCATTTGGGGTGAAGATATTCGGAATATAAAGGTAGGGCGTACAATCGACCACCAGTTTACTTGAGTTTTCGCAGCCAGCATCTTTTACCGCTACCCCATATACATTGTCAGACGTACGTTTGGTAAAGATACTTTCTGTCGTTTCGCCATTGAACCATTTGTAGGTTTCAAATGGCTTGTTTAAACTAAGTTTTACCAAAGAATCATTGCAAAATTGTTCCACTGTATTCTGAAGAATGATTTCAGGTTGAGGAATATTTCGAGACGTAAAAAAGAGTGTATCCGATTTTTTGCAGCCATTTTCATTGCTCACTTCTAACAAATAATTCCCAGTGGCAATTGGAACAAAAGTTGGCTTGGTGCTATTGTCTTGCCATTTGTAGGTCAGAAACGAATTCAAAGGCTTAATCAAAAATGGAACATTGGCACAAGAAGCTGTATCATTTCCTAAAATGGACAATTTAATCGGTTCAAAATAAGCAAGTTGGATCGAATCTTTGAACGTACAAGATGCCTTTGTTACTTCTACAACATACATTCCAGTGTCTTTGACCGATATTGACGAAGAGAATTGAGGTAAATCGCTTTCCTGAAATTTCCATTTATAGCTTTCCTTATTTTGTCCAGCATCAATCGTGAATCTATCTCCTTGACAGAAAAGGCCTTTGGGAGGCAGATTGATCGAACCAAAACCTGAAAAATAACCATATCTGAAACCTGTAATACTGCCACCATTCAGCGTTGCCAAATGAAAGTTGGCTGTGGTATTTTTAAGTGTATACGTTCGTTGTGGTTCCAAATTTTGAAACGTTTCCTCGTCATAATCTGGAAAAACGATTTGGGCATATTTCCATTTTCCTTCTGTTCCTTTCACTTCCTTGAACAAATCTGCTGGTACCAATTGGTTGGAGCCATTTAACGTAAACGCATTTTCAGAGCCAGCTTTTACCAAAATAGTTAACGCAAATTTTTCGTGATTCGAACGCACAAAAACCGTATTCTTAGAACCTGTACACACAATTGGAGGCAAAATGGCCGCTCCGAGCTCATGACCAAAACCAGAAACATGCAACACATATACAGGCGCAGTAGTGCGTATGTACGCGACCGAATCTCTCAAATGATAATTAAAATTAATGGCCGAATCCAAACTAATGGTGTCGTTATTGAGGTACATTTTCGTGTTTTTTTCGGTTGCCAAAATAAACACACGATCGTTTTGAAAATTGACCGAAGCCTTTGTCACGATGTATTCTGTACCAATGTTTTCGATCGGAATCAATTGATCGCCAATCAGATCCCAGTTTTTATCACTGAAAATAGAATCGTCTTTGTAGGTAATCGCTATCGGT
>JAYVIX010000246.1:0-13688 GCA_043769845.1 Cytophagales bacterium | reverse complement strand
GTTTCCAATCCGAAAAAGACCAAAAACAGAACGTCTCGTGCATTTCACTTTGCCAATTGTCGTGATAATCTTTTTTGGTCATGAATTCGGTAGCGTTGTTTAAACTCGTTTTGATGTACGGTTTGTCGTCTATCACTACTTCTTCGAAAACCAATTTAAAGCCTTCTTTTTGGCGAAAATCACAGGCAAATCTTCGAAATTTAGAATAAGTCGAAAGCGATTTCAGGTAAGTGGCAAGCTCTGTTCGGTCGGCAAATCCGGTATCGAACGAATCGTTGTTGCCGTCTTCTTTATTGAGCCAAATGTACACTTCCTCTGTGGCATTTTCAGGACCAACAACATCCCGATTGACCCACACGCCACCATGCGCAAGTTCTTGGTGACGGTTTGAAATAAAATTCAACAAATCTTCTCGGCCGCCATACGACTCTATTTCGTGCGTGAGCGAGGAAGTAAAAATCGTATCCATCGAACTGTTTTGGAACACAAGTCCTGTGACGGCATTTTTCTGTGAAAAGAAAATAAATGGATTTTTAAATTCGCCATTGTACTTCCGTTGCTGACAAATGTCAAATAAATGCCGTGAAACTTCTATTCCGTAAAAATCTGATTCTCTTAATTTTGCATCTTCACAAGCCAGCTTCATCCAAGAACCTACCGCACACCCAATATCACCAATTCGGCCAGGCTTGACGAAAGCCGAAACGTCATCATATTTTTTCTGTGCGATTTCGTCCATTTGGCGCACATAGCTATTGTAGTCGCGAGTTGCGGTGAGGTCGCCATCTTCCCCAATGATTTTATCATTAAAAAGAAGCGTCACTTTTTCGCCCAAGCCGTAGGTTTTCCACGTTTTGTACGAAGCGGGATGCATCGAATTGAGTACAAATGTGTCTTTGGTCCAATCTTTGTCGCAGGTGGCAATGTATTCCACAATGTCCCAAGGCTGGTCGGTTTTCATTTTCTGAGTTTCAAGACATTCCAATTCGGCTGGAAGTATTTTAAAACCAAGTTCCAAGTACATTTTCATCACGGGCGTAGACGAAATCACGACCGTATTGGCAGGATGAATAGTCAACAAACCATCGCTTTCGTGCTGAATTCTTTTGATGGTATAGGAAGCAAAATTGCCGAGATTGCCCACATCGTCAATCCCAAAAATATACGCTGGAATGTGGAGTTGATTGGCAAATTCTTGAATCGCCAATGTGCGGAGATAAAAAGGAACAGGATTGCGCCTCGTATTGGAATGATTGGCCGAAGTGACCGCAAAAATTATCCCTTCGATTTTTTCTCTGATTCCGATTGGTTCGTCAAACACGTCCAATTGTTTTTCCAAACCAGCTAGAATAACTTGGATGAGGTATTTGAACTGAAAATCGGTCAGTAAATGATGGCGACCAGGAAAAAGTAGGTACATGCAATGTTAGGTTTAGACCTGCAAGTAATCAAATTATTTTAAAGTATGAAATGCTTTTTGGAAATATTCCTATCTATACATGGATAATTATTCATTTAAAATAAACCAAAATTCATCCATAAAAAAGGTCAATTGAGTTCGTTTGTGTAAATTGCATGTTATAGCAACAATACAAAGCGTGTCATTAGAAAATCTGAAGCTCAACAAACAATTGTTGACGGCCATGCAAGATCTTGGTTATACTCAAGCCTTGCCATTACAAACCAAAGTATTACCTCGTATCATGGGCGGACAGCAAATTATTTGCATCGGTCATGAAGACAGTGGAAAAACGACCACCATCGCATTGGGGGTGATTATGCGTTTGAAATTTGCATTCGAAACCGCACCTCGGGCATTGATTTTGGTGCCAGATCGCGAACGTGTGCTTGAACAAGTACAGCGTTTCGAAGAATTGGGCAAAAATACGGGCATTAGAGTGCTAGGTGTTTTTGCGGGCGTAGGTCTAGAAGGCCAACGCGAAACGATCGAAGAAGGTGTAGACGTGATTATTGGTACGCCAGATCGTGTTTTGGCATTGTATCTAAAATCAGGCTTGAATCTGAATCGTTTACAACAATTTATTTTGGACGATGCCGAACTGATCGTCAAGCAAGGTTTGCAAAGTTCGGTACACCAAATCACACTGAGTTTGTCAAAATGCCAGAAAATGGTTTTCAGCGTAGTGATGCACGAAAAGCTAGAACGACTGAGCAATTTTATCGACTTCCCTGTGATAGTCGAAATAGAACCCGAAACGAATGTGCAAGTGGTCACTATTCCACAAGTTTTGTACCAAGTGCCCAACTACAAGACCAAGCAAAATTTGCTCAATTTGATGCTGAGCGATGCGAGCGAATATCCTAAAGTGATTGTTTTTGTCAACACCAAACTTACCGCTCGCAACCTTTACAAAAGTATCGACAGGCGTTTGTCAGGCGAAGTAGCACTTTTAAAACCGCCTACCTACGAAGAACAAGGATATAAAACAGTTGAAGAATTCAAGAAAGCCAAAAACAGCCGAATACTAGTTGTTGCAAACGAAATCGAGCAATTTCTAGACCTGAACGGAATTCCGTTTTTGTTTCATTTCGACCTTCCAGCAGATATTGATCTGTACGTCAACCGAACAGACGAAAAACATTATGTCAAAAATAGTGGTGCACTTTCGATTACGTATGCTACTGATATTGAACTGATTATCGTCAAAAAGATCGAACATGCTACTGGCCAGAAAATGCAAGTAGAACCTTTGCCATTAGGACTTATCATCGAAGGCAGTCGGAAGAAAAAACCGAAAAAAGAAGACGAAACAGGCGAAGAAAAAAGCTCAGATTCGAGCCAAGGAGCTTTTCACGAGAAAAAAGCCAGCAATGCCAAAGACTACAACATGGGCTGGAAAGAAAAACAAAAACTGTACGGAAAAAAATATTCAAGTAAAAAATACAAAGGATACAGTGGTTAATTGGTAGATAATAGTCGATAGTTTTACTGTCGACTATTAACTACAAAGCCATTCCGTTTTTAAATTTTATTTTTTGAAAGCATAGCCTTCAATCAATCGTTTTATACTCTTTTGTTTTGAATCTTTCCTCTGAAATTGAAAAAATAGACGTCTTCGAAAACATCCGTAAGGTTGTGGCCGAAGCTGGCGTTGAAGCCTATGTGATAGGTGGTTATGTACGCGATTTGTTGCTAAAACGTCCTTGTAAAGACATCGACATTGTGTGTATCGGTAGCGGGACCGATTTGGCCGAAAAATTTGCTACCCTTTATGGCGACCAAGCCGAAATGGCTGTTTTCAAAACATTCGGTACCGCCATGGTGAAAATACCAGGTTGGGAAGTAGAATTTGTTGGCGCACGAAAAGAATCGTATCAACGCGATTCGCGCAAACCGATTGTAGAAGATGGTTCGCTAGAAGACGACCAGAATCGTAGAGACCTCACAATCAATGCACTAGCAATTAGTTTGAATAAAAAAAACTGGGGCGAATTGTTAGATCCATTTGGAGGCTTGGCACATTTGAAAGAAAAACTTTTAAAAACGCCACTAGAACCTGGAATTACCTTTTCGGACGATCCTTTGCGCATGATGCGTGCCATTCGGTTTGCATGTCAGCTCGGTTTCGACATTGAACCTGATACTTTCCAAGCCATTATCGAACACAAAGAACGCATCGAAATAGTATCCAAAGAACGGATTATAGACGAGATGAACAAAATCATCTTGTGTCCAAAACCTTCCTACGGTTTCAATCTGTTGTTTCATTGCGGTTTGTTAGAAATCATTTTTCCAGAAATGGCCGCTTTGCAAGGTGCCGAGGAAAAAGATGGCAAAGGGCATAAGGATAATTTTTATCACACACTGAAAGTGCTTGACAATGTGTGTGGTTATTCGGACGATCTTTGGCTTCGTTGGGCGGCTATCATGCACGATATTGCCAAGCCTGCCACTAAGCGATTTGAACCCAATCATGGCTGGACCTTTCATGGGCACGAAGATCTGGGTGCACGCATGACTCCCAAGATTTTCGCTCGTCTCAAATTGCCGATGAACGAAAAGATGCGTTTTGTGCAGAAATTGGTGCGTTTGCATTTGCGCCCTATTGCTTTGGCCAAAGAAGGCGTGACGGATACGGCCATTCGCAGGCTACTATTTGAGGCTGGTGAAGACTCCGAAGCCTTGATGAAACTTTGCAGAGCCGATATCACTTCCAAGAATAACGACAAAAAAGTGCGCTATCTTGCCAATTTCGACAAAGTAGAAAAGTTGATGCAAGAAGTGGAAGAACGCGATCATGTGCGCAGTTTTCAGCCCATTTTTACGGGCGAAGACATCATGAAAACATTTGATTTGAAGCCTGGCCCTGAAGTCGGCAAAATCAAATTTGCATTGCGCGAGGCGATGTTGGAAGGTAAGCTGAAAAATAATTATGAGGAAAGTCGAGACTTTGTGTTGATCGCAGGTAGTGCGATGGGGTTGGTTGCGGTTGTCTAGTCAAAGTAAAAATCATCGCTCCAACCAGTCCTTAAAATCGCCAGCACGTTCGCGACTAACGTAGATTTCTTCGGGATAATCTGGTTTGAGAATGATTTTCAATTTTCCATTTAAGTGGTTGAAAATTTTACTAACCGATTTCAGTTGACCTAAAAACTTCCTATTTAATCTGAAAAACAATTTTGGATCGATTAGTTCTTCTAATTGATCCAATGTAAAATCGATTGCGTATTTGTGCGTTTCGGTTTGAATGAAAACCATTTTGTCTTCTGCAAAAAAATAACACACCTCGTTCACATGCACAGGTACCAAGCGGTCGGAAACGCGCACGAGAAAACGTTGCTTGAATTCCTTTTTGTCGTTTTTTAGCGAAGCGAGCAAACTTTTTACATCAAGACTAAAATCGGCCTTGGACAAATTTTTGAATTTTTCAAACGCATTTAACAAATCCGACTTTTCGATTGGTTTGAGCAAATAGTCAATACTATTGACCTTGAAGGCTCTGATCGCATATTCGTCATATGCAGTCGCAAAAATGACGGGACATTTCACTTCAGTTTGCTCGAAAATCAAGAAACTGTTTCCGTCAGCCAAATGAATGTCCATAAAAACCAAATCGGGTTCTTGGTGCAGTTTGAACCATTTTACGGCACTTTCCACACTATCCAACACGTCCAAAATTTCAGCCCTTGGTTCTATTTCTTTGATAAGGCTAATTAACCTTTTGGCTGCGGGATTTTCGTCTTCTATCAGTAGTATTTTCATCGCAAATTACATCTTCAACAAAGGCAAAGCCACTGTAAAATAACTGGCAGAATGCACTATTTCCATGTTTTTGTCCGACAAAATCGCATACCGTTTGCGGATATTTTCCAATCCGATTCCTGTCGATTCTTCTTTTTGTTGTTTGGGCTGAATGTTGTTTTTAACCATCAAATAGCCGTTTTCAGAATAAATACGAATTTGCAATGGTTTTTCTTTCGAAACCACGTTGTGTTTGATGGCGTTTTCGATCAGCATTTGCAAACTAACGGGCGGAATATACATGAATAAAAATTCATTATTTATTTCAATCTCTACTTTCAAATTTTCACCAAAACGAACGTTCAACAGGAAAATATAGGATTGAATAAAATCGAGCTCTGTTTTCAGATCGACTAATTCTTTGTCGCGCACATTTAATAAGTAGCGATAAACGTTCGAAAGTTTCTGGGTAAAATCAATGGCCGTTTCGGGACAATCGGGAATAATACTGATGAGCGTATTGAGGCTATTGAACAAAAAATGCGGATTGACTTGGTTGCGAAGACTATCCAATTGGGCTTGCGTGTTTTCTTTTTTCAGACGTTCGGCATCAAGCAAGGCACTTTTCCATTGTTCGAAAAAATAAACCGTTTCCGAAACAACCACCAATAGCGTGGTAAAGATGAGCGTAATTTTGAAATCGAACCAAAAGGTCTGCCAATTATTATGTGGGTTTTCGAAGAGTAAATGCAATAGTAACTTGGTAGCAATATATCCTAAAACGCTGTATATGAGGCAGAATATAGCTATAAGCAAAGTGCGCTTCATGGTATCTTCCATGCGCGGCAATCGTTTGTGGAAGTAATCGAATATTTCGGAATTGCCCAGCCACATCACCGCAGTGATGAAAATACAAATACCTAAGCCAATGAAATAGGTGACTGAAAAGAATGGGCACACATCTCCAAAAAAAGCCAAGCTGATAAACACTCCCAATGTGGGAATGCCTATCAGTTTGGTTTTTAGTTCTACTGGATTCATTTTTTAGAGTTCAAAGTTTAATGTTGAAAATTCAATATCTATTCTTTGATATCAAAAATTAAACATGACTAGAACAAGATACGATATTGTGGCACCGGAAAGATTCCTAGTTGATATTGATCCAACATCTGATTTTGGGTACGGCTATAGGTACGTGCAAAAAGATTTTGTCGGTTGATTACGTTTTGCAAACTGAGCACAAATTCTTGGGTGATTTTTTTGCCTTCCTTGCGCAAAGTCAGTTTCAAATCGGGACGGAAATAGTCGGGCAATTGCAGTTTATAAGGGTCTTTCTCGTTGTACACTGCTTGTTTTTTCAGACGAGAAGCTTCCAAATCGACTTCCATATAGCGTTTTCCACCTGCGTAAGTCGCTTTCAGATCGACCAAAAACGTTAGTTTCGATTTGATTTTGAATTCTTTCCCTACTAATAAATTCTGTACATAGTTGCCATTGAAAGCTGTATTTCGTTCTACACCATCGCTTCCTTTGTATTTCGATTCAAACAAAGAAGTAGTCGAAAGGAAATAAAACCCTTTGCCAAGGAAACGTTCCAACGTTATTTCTAATCCATAATTGTAGCCAGTTCCTTTATTTACAAGACTATCATTGTCGGGGAAGGCAAAATCGGCACCGGCATTTAGCATCGAAAACGAAGTCGAACGTTGTTCCACTGGCACATTGTCCAAATTTTGATAGTAAAATTCGGTTTTCAAACGCCAGTCTTTCGCAAAATTGTTGTCGTAACCCAACACAATTTGTTTGCTTCGTGTAAAACCAAGGTTTTTATTAGTGGAAAGGTAGGAACCGTCAGCCAATTGCGTTTGCTGAAAATACACCTGTATTGGCTGCATCTGATTGTGGATTCCTAAACCAAGATTCAAAGATTGTTTAGGCAAAAACTGCCAACGCACACCCAATCGAGGTTCTACTGCGCCTGTATTGTTCAATGCCAAATGCTGATAATGGACGCCAGCATTGGCCGAAAGTTGTTCGGTAAACCGATGTTTCCATTGTGCATATACTTCGACCAGAACGCTATATCCGTCAGTTGAGCTTATTTTTTTCCAATACGCGTTATTTCTAACGTATTTTTTTTCATCATAAAAATAACCAACTCTATGCACATACGCCCCTGCTACAAGTGTGTTTTTTGCCGAAATCTTTTTATTGAATTGCAGCGTTCCGGTCAATCTTGTTTCTTGTCTTTGGCCTAGAAAAAAGTCGAAGGTTTTTAAAGTTTTCAGAGCAATCGAATCTTGGCGAAAATCGTTGGTAATGCCCGAAGCCATCACACCCGTTTTGATCGAAGTAGTTGGGTTCAAAAAATACAAATGATTGAGCCCTACGATGCCCGTTTTTGTTCCGTAATAAATATCATACCCATCATTGTCGTACAAAGTACTATTGTCTTTGGTGGTGTCTTTGGTGCTTTCCAAAAGCTTGATGTAACTAGAACCGCCAATCGCAAATAGGCTAAAACGACCTGCTTTGGTAGTGGGTAAATCAATTTTCATACTCAAATCTTGGTATTCGGGTACTGCTTGGCCAGTTCCCAGATTGATTCCTAAGGATTTAAAAATACCCAAAGTAGAATATCTATAATTGATCACATAAGAGGCACGGCTGTTTTTGCTAAACGGCCCTTCTGCGCCCAATTCCACTCCGTTGAAACCGATTTGGCCAAGGTATTCGCGTTTTTTGTTGTTTCCAGTACGCATTTGCAAATCGAAAACTCCCGAAGTAGCGTTGCCATATTCGGCCGGAAATGCGCCCGTCATAAAATCCGAATTGGCCAAAAGATTGTAATTCAGCATACTAACAGGGCCACCCGTTGTACCAGTTGCGCCAAAATGGCTCGGATTTGGAATTGGCATTCCGTCCATGCGCCACAGCAAACCCGATGGTGAGTTTCCACGAATGATAATGTCGTTTCGCGAATCGTTGCTTCCGCTCACTCCCGCAAAATTGGCCGCCATACGCGAAGGATCGTTCAATGAACCCGCATAACGAGCCGCATCGTCTCTCGAAAACTGGCGAGTACTTACGGTACTCATTTCGTTGAGCGAATTGGTTTTGTCGGCTTCGGCAGAAATGACGACTTCTTCACTTTCGATGAAATTTTCCTCAAGCTCCACTGCCAAAAAAGTCTCTTTTCCTTGCTGAACCAGCACGTTTGGAATGATTCGTTCGTTATAACCCAGAAAAGTAATTTTGACAGAATGTCTTCCAAGAGGCACATTCATGAGGCGAAATTCTCCATTTTCGTCCACCGAAGTTCCAATCAGAGGATCAGAACCGACCAAAACAATGGTAGCTCCTACCAATTGGTATTTCGATTGTTGGTCGAGCACTGTGCCGCGAATCGTTTGAAAACCTTGCTGCGCAAAAGTGGCAAAACCGAGCAACAACAAGGAAAATGTGTAAAGACGTTTCATTTTAGGTTTTTTTTAGTTCAGTACAAAGCAATAAAATGTTTGAAAATGCTTTGCCTGTAAAATGATGAAGCGTTAAAAAAGGGTTATGAAGTGTGAATAATTTCAACGCAGGCCGAATATTACAAATAATTATTCATTAAATAAAAAGACTCTCCTAGATCTAACTAAGTAGCTAATGATGAATAGTCGACAGTTAATAGTATTGCATTTAACACCTAATCAACCACTTATAGATTAATTAAGTGCCGAATATTTAAGCCGTTTTACTTACTTGATACTTACTACTAGCTACTTGCTAGTGAAAATGTTTATCTTTGCAGTCCATGAAAAAGGTCGCATTCTACACCCTCGGTTGCAAACTCAACTATTCTGAAACTTCGTCTATTTCTCGCCTTTTCGAAGAGAGAGGATATGAGAAAGTAGAATTTTCGGACGGAGCCGATATTTATGTCATCAACACTTGCTCGGTGACCGAAAATGCCGACAAGAAATGCCGTAAGGTAGTGAAAGAAGCCTTGAAGCATTCGCCAAATGCCTTCATTACGATAGTAGGTTGTTATGCGCAATTGAAACCTCAGGAAATTGCCGAAATCCCAGGCGTGGACGCGGTGTTGGGAGCTGCCGAAAAATTCCGATTACTAGACGTTCTGGACGATTTTCAAAAAGATGGCAAAGTAAAAGTCTTCAATTCGGACATTTCAGAAGTAAAGACATTCAACAACGCATACTCATTAAATGACAGAACTCGCACTTTTCTAAAAGTACAAGATGGTTGCGATTATAGCTGTACTTTTTGTACCATTCCGTTGGCTCGTGGCGAAAGCCGTTCAGATTATGTGGCCAACATTATCAAATCGGCACAAGAAATTGCGGCTTCTGGTGTAAAAGAAATCGTGCTGACGGGCGTTAACATTGGTGATTTTGGCCTGCACGATGGCGAACGAAAAGAATCGTTTTTCGATTTAGTAAAAGCATTAGACGCCATCGAAGGCATCAATCGCTACCGAATTTCGTCTATCGAACCCAATTTACTAACGGATGAAATCATTCGTTTCGTGGCTCAGTCCAAGAAATTCGTTCCCCATTTTCATATTCCGCTTCAAAGTGGAAATAATAAAGTATTGAAACTGATGCGAAGACGTTATCAGCGCGAGTTGTATGCCGAACGTGTCAAAATCATCAAATCTTTAATTCCACATTGTTGTATCGGAGTCGATGTGATTGTCGGCTTCCCTGGCGAAACAAAAGAAGATTTCTTGGACACTTATCAGTTCATCAACGAGATGGATATTTCGTACTTGCACGTGTTCACTTATTCCGAAAGAGACAACACGCAAGCCATTCATCTTCAAGGTGCTGTACCAGCCGCCCAACGTGCCGAACGCAGCAAGATGCTCCATATTCTTTCCGATAAAAAACGAAGAGTTTTCTACGAACAAAATCTTGGACTAGAAGACGAAGTATTGTTCGAAGAAGACATCGAAAACGGGATGATGTTTGGCTTCACTCGAAACTATGTGCGTGTGACGGCCAAATACGATCCGCTACTTGTGAACGAAATGAAACACATCCGAATGACCGCCATCACGCCCGAAGGCCATGTCGAGATTGAGGAAATACATGCGGAAGTTTTAAAGCATTAGTTACACAAACAGTAACCTTCTCATTATTAGTGATTTTAAAAATAAAATATGATTACTACAAATACTCATATTGTAATCGGCAACTTCTCATTTTATCGCCACCCGAACCCCCACGTACATCCTAGTTCCTTGCATGGGTGCATAATTATAAGTTGGATCAAAAGTATAATTGTTTGGATTGTTTACTGGGTCATTTACACGCTTATCAAACGGATCGAATGGACGTAAAATCGGATCAGAAGGAACAAAATTGAAAATGTTTTTCACCCCAAGGTAATAGGTGATTTGCTTATTTGTCTTGGACGCTTGAATGTTGTGCAGGCTAAACCAAGGCGAAAACTCGGGTCGGTAATCGTTGGGGTATACGGGCAATTTCATCGGGCTATACACTTGGCTGGTATAATCCAACATCACGTTCACAATAGGTATAGTATAGGAAATAGCCGCATTTCCTTGAAAATTGGGCGTCATCAATTGGGTTTCTACATTATCCTTTTCTTGTTTGAACGCTTCGAGTGCCGTACCAGCCAATTGTATTTTCAGCGAATTGGTAAAATTGAAATCCAAACTGAGCGAGGCACCTCGATTGATGGCATGTCCATCTAGGTTTTTGTAGATGATCTTGTCGGCATCCGTCAGGTAATCGGGTACAATTTTATTGGTGAAATAATTGTAAAAAACGGATGCATCAATATTCAAGAATCCTTTCCCGATAGGCACATAACCTGTGTAGTTAAGGTTAACATTCCACGACTTTTCGGGCTTGATTTTCTCTACAAACTGTATTTTTCGTGCGCCTGTGAGTGCGGCATGGTCTTCGGTGAATACGTTCACAACTCGAAACCCATTTCCTGTGTTGATCCTAATAGAATGGTATTTGGTGGGCTGAAATTTGTAGCCAATGCGAGGTGTGGCGATGTAGCCATGAATGGGATGATAATCCAACCTGCTACCTACTAACACTTTACTTTTGGATGAAAGCGTGATGTCGTCTTGCAGAAACAAACCTGGCAAAAGTGTATTGGTAGTTTTGAATTGAGTTGAATCTGCCTCTGAACGACTAGCGGCCGTATTATCCAAATAAGACGTGTAGCGAAGTGCTGCACCCATGACGATATTGTGCCGATTGGCTATATTTTTAGTATAAACCAATTGTCCAAATCCTACATGTTGTTTGGCCAAAAACCAAGTAGTGCCATAGGCCGAATTCTGATCATGAAAATTATAGGAATAATAAAAAACGAGGTTCTCTTTCCGAATTGGTAATTGATAGGCACCAATCACTTCGGCACGTTTAGTGTAAATAGATTCGCCATAAATAGAATCGGTACCTCGGAATTGATTCGTATAATTAGTTTGTCCACCAAAACGATCTTCGTACATCAGCCTCACTCCTATCGAAGCCAAACGATTTTCCTTTCGATCGAAACTCCATTTATTGAAAAAGGAAATGCGATCTTGCAAAGTCATATCTGTGAAGCCGTCTTTGTTTTTATCGATTCTGTTTTTAAATGAAAAATAATTCATGCTAAATAAAGAATGGGCTTTTCCTTTTTTCCATTTGACCGAAACATCCGTATTGATTTCACCCCACGTGCTGGCGTTTGCGTCCACATAAAGTGTCGGAGCTTTTGCTGGGCTTTTAGTGATGACATTGATGACGCCCGCCACCGCTTCCGAACCATACAGGGTTGAAGCAGGGCCTTTCACCACTTCAATCCTTTCCACAATCCCGTTGGGAATTCCCATCAATCCATAGACTGTTGAAAGCGAACTCACTATCGGCATCCCGTCTATCATCACCATTGTATAAGGGCCTTCCATTCCATTGATATGAATGTCGCCTGTATTACACACATTGCAATTCAACTGCGGCCGCACTCCGTTCACCATTTGCAAGGCGTAAAACAAATTGGGCGTTGGGCTTTTCTGAAAAAACTTGGCGGTATAAATCTCCACTGGCGTGACGGATTCCATTTTGTACGATTCCTGCATATTGCCTGTCACGACTACTTCTTCAGAACTATTTTCCATTTCATCAAGCGTGATATTGAGCCACGTTTTCTTCCCAGCCGTCACACGCACTTCGTATTCCTTAGACACAAAACCAATTTGGGAGATTTTTACCTTATGTCTTCCTTCAGGAATATTTTCTATTTCAAAAACGCCTGAAGTATCAGAAGTGGTTCCAAAACTAGTACCGGGAATCCCGATTGCAGCAAAATCCACTTTCTCGCCTGTATTGGATTCGATCCTCCCCCGCAGAATTCCTGTTTCTTGCCCGATTGAAAGCAAAGAATAAAACATTAGCAAAACAGAAAAACTTCTTCTCAAAAATACAATTAGACGCATATTAAATTAATAAACTGTGCAATCTAAAATATTTTAAATAACTATCAAAATAATATTTTAGGCTTATCTAAATTTTAAGATTTACTGAAATAGTAGAATGTTTTCAAAAGATCATTTAGTCGGGGTATTTTTAGTTTATTTGTAATTGATTCTAACATTTAAGCCTTCCATTTTTCCAAATATGAAAACCAAAATTGGACTTTCTTCTGCCACTTCCTTAGTAGTTTCGGCCATGATAGGCACTGGCGTATACACCAGTTTAGGCTTTCAAGTATTAGGCATTCAGTCGGTTAGTGCACTACTAATATTATGGTTAGTAGGTGGTGCGGTAGCACTGTGTGGAGCAATGGTGTATGGCGAAATTGGCTCGGTACTGCAAGGATCAGGTGGCGAGTATAACTATCTGTCGAAAATATACCATCCTGTAGTAGGTTTCATGTCGGGATTTGTGTCAGCTACAGTAGGTTTTGCTGCTCCAGTGGCACTTTCTAGCATGGCCTTCGGCAAATATGTCAATACCTTCTACCCTACCTTGCCTTCCGAATGGTTGGCCACGATTCTCATACTATTTGTTGGGATCATGCAATTAGGAGGAATAAAGCCTGGAGCAGTTTTTCAGCGTTTTTCGACTACAATCAACTTAATTTTGATTCTGCTTTTTGTTGTATTTGGTCTTGTTCTGGGGCCACATGTAACTTTTGATACCACATTGGGCATTGGCGATATCGACCAAGTTTTTACTTCAGCCTTTGCTGTTTCATTGGTCTATGTTTCTTATTCGTATTCTGGCTGGAATTCTTCGGCCTACATTGCTGGCGAGATTGATAAACCTGAAAAAAACCTTCCTCTGTCACTTTTTGGTGGCACAGCAATCGTGACATTGCTTTATCTCACGATCAATTTCACCTTTCTTTATACCGTGCCCCTTGCCGATTTGGCGGGCAAAGTAGAAGTTGGCCATGTAGCATCCAACGCCATATGGGGAATTGGCGGAGCAAAAATAGTTTCAGC
>JAYVIX010000245.1:0-2376 GCA_043769845.1 Cytophagales bacterium | reverse complement strand
GGCTGGTCGCTTATTGAGTTCTGGCCTTCTCAAAATACACAGCTCACCAAACGGAATCATATCTAAGTCTGGCCAAAATCCAGTTTGTTCTAGACCTTGCCATTTCCGCATAGAATCAAACGAACGATCCAAGGCTATTTGTTCGTCCCAGATATCTTTAGTAGTACGAACCATTTGCGTTTTTTTATAGGTATCTAGATACTTGACATTAGAATCCCCTCCAGCCGACAAACTCAGCACCATCGGACGACCACAATTTTCAATTGCTTTCACATATCCTTCAATCTCTGCTGGAAAATGGGTTACATCATCCACCTTTACGAAGTCTATTCCCCAGTTGGCAAATTGTTTGAAAACACTATTGTAAAATTCCTGCGCCCCTGGTTTACTCATATCTACACCGTGCATATAAGGACACCAACCGCAATCTCCTGCTGTTGTATAAATGTCCTTGGCGGTGTACTTAGTACCTTTAATAGGAAGATTTTTTTCGACAGCAATTTTTGGTACGCCACGCATTAGATGTACGCCAAATTTCAATCCTTTGGCATGCAATTTATCAACCATTGGTTTTAAACCGTTTGGAAAAAATAATTGAGAAGGGGTTACGATACCATAGTCGTTCACCGTAACGTCTTGGGGGCCTGTGCCATCTGTTGGGCAAAGATATCCTTCGAATTGGATAGACTTGGGAGTTGAAAACCATCCATTATCAATGACAAAATATTCATAGCCAAACGGGGCAAACTTTTCGATGAAGGCATCAATTTCTTTCAGAGCCACCTCCTCGTACACATTGACATTGTAGCTGTCGTAACTGTTGTACCCCAGCGGTGGAGTTTGGGCTAAAATCGTATTTTTATTGGTGCTTTTTTTAGTTTTTCTGTTGTTTTCTTGTGCAAATACATCCCCATTCGAAAAGGTCATTACTAGTGCTAAAAGTAGCAGTGGCAGCTGATTTCTTCTACTATTCCATTGTTCTCTCATTTTATTAAAATTGTTAAAATTTAAAAAATTATTTATTATTTGACTTGAATATTTTTAGCGATTTCAATATCGGCTAGTACATCCTCGGTTTGTTCTTCATAATCAACCGTACCTACACGACTCAACCAAATTCTATTGACATGATTAGCTCCAATCAATTTGATGAATTTAGAATAATGCGCTGAAGCGTCTGTGAGTGACTGGATGGCTTTATTTTTATCCTCATTTTTCTTGGTTTGTCGAGCTAGAGCCACATAGGTTGCTCCTCGGATTTTATCTGCATAATAATGACCCATTTCAGCAATTATGCTGATATCGATTAGCGTCAAACGAAGCTCTTTATTTGCGACTGTTCCAAAGGTATTTACTGCTGCAAGAGCCGAGTCGACATCTTTATCTATTAAATCAGCTAAAGCAAAAGGAGAAGTTTTTTTTTCTGATGATTTTCCCGCAACAAAATCAGGAATTGACTGACATCCAGAGTTAATATGTGGAGGCACATTAATAAATGTCTCAACATCGTGAAAGCCTGAAAGTGTTTTTCCGCCCACTTTATCTGTATAAATTTTTATTCCCTTCACTCCTTCAATATACCACATCCAATCAAGTGATGCCCAGTGAAACCCTGTAACTCTAGGATAAACCATCGATACTTTTTGCCAAGCATCCAATAACTTTTTACCATTCACTTCTGGATATTTGGCATTTAACATGGCTTCAATACTAGCATTAGAATAATCGGGCTCATACGCAAACCGTCCCCAAAGCATATATTGCAACCAATGTTTTTCTACTTCGAGTTGACGAGGAGTTTCGTGGCCGAGTTGTGTAAATTCACGGCCATTGACAAAACCATCGTGTCCATAATAGACCCCTTCAGTAACATCCATTGGAATGTTTTTTATAAATTCTCGAACAAAATCTGGAGCTGCCCAGCGAAAAAGATACACATCATCGTTTCGAAGTGTCCATAATGTTTTTGTTTTGGCTGCTCTAATTACTGGAACAAATTTTTCTAGTGACTCTGGTTCTGTAGCCGAATAGACGTGAGCTCTTGAGTGCTTGTAACTAAAAACAAAATCAACGTTGGGGTGATCACGTAATGGTTTTAATTTATCTAATATAAGATTAACTCCTGCTTGATGCTGGCGATGAATGAAACGAATTTTGCGATTGGGTTGCTCTTTAAGTGCATCTAAAGTCCCTGCAGCATAGGTTTTTACCACCCAATCTTCTTTTTGTTCTTCAGTCATTTTTGCTTCACGTGCTCCAAAAACCATATTTTCACCTGTTGTCAGTCCGATGCCCGCAAGATCAGGATAGGTAAGTATCATTTCTTTGACTGATTTCCTAAAATAATCAATAGTGGTTTCATTGCGAGGATCATCG
>JAYVIX010000244.1:0-6118 GCA_043769845.1 Cytophagales bacterium | reverse complement strand
GCAGATTCGGCTTTGAATTTGTATGAAATAGCCCAACGAGGTACTTTGGCCGTAAAACCCAATTGTTCTTGTAAATCAAACGAATTCACTTTTATCACTATTCCGTCTGTATCCACCGGAAGTTCAGAACGTTTGTGTTCCCAAAGGTGAATATAGGCCATGATTTCTTCCAAAGATTGGCACACTTTGTAAGAATCCGAAATGTTAAATCCCCAGGTTTTTAACAATTTAAGAGACGATTCGTGCGTTCTGACAGGTAGATTTTCGCCTACCAAAGAATACAAATAACAGTTCAAACCACGCTTGGCCACAACGGCCGAATCTTGCATTTTCAAAGTTCCCGAAGCTGCATTCCTCGGATTGGCCAATAACGCTTCACCCGATTCTTCGCGTTCTTTATTGATCTTTTCAAAATTTTCGCGCGAAAGAAAAACCTCACCACGTACTTCAAAAAGGGCTGGCAAATCTGCTTTTGATATTTTCAGTGGCACAGTCTTAATTGTTTTCACATTAGCTGTCACATCATCGCCTTGTACGCCATCGCCACGGGTGACGGCACGTTTCAGAATTCCATTTTCGTAGGTCAAACTGATCGCAACTCCATCAAATTTTTGTTCGCAAACATATTCTAAGTTCAAATTTGACTGATCGGCTTGAACTCCTTTTCTAACCCGTTCGTCAAACTCGCTCAGTTCTTGTTCGTTGTATGTATTTCCGAGTGAAAGCATTGGAAATCTGTGCTTTACATTTTCGAAAGATTTTGTGACTGTACCGCCTACGCGTTGTGTAGGGGAATCTTCTCTTTTGAGGACAGGAAACTGAAGCTCTAATTTTTCAAGTTCTTTCAATAATTGATCGAACTCATAATCAGAAACTTCGCTCACACTATCCATGTAATAGCGATGATTATAATGATTTAGCTTGTCGGTTAGTTCGTTAATGCGATTTTCCAATTGAGTTCAAAGTTTAAAGTTCAAAGTTCAATGGAGATTTGATAAGTTCAAAGTATTGTAGTTTAAAGTTTGCATACCTTCTTTGTCGAACAAAACAGTTTAATTACTTCTGATCAGATAGATTTTATTCCTATAGCGTTCAAAGAACTAGTTAGCCTGCCAAACTTTATGTAAAATTGCTTCGCAATGCCTAACTATTATTCTTCCCAAATACGAGACGAGCGAATCACACGCAGTGTGGATTGGACAACTGTCTCACTTTATGCCGTTTTGGTAATTTTTGGCTGGCTCAATATCCACGCTTCCATCTACGACCCCGATACGCATAACGGCCTTTTAGACTTCAGCACCAACTCGGGCAAACAGTTTATTTGGATCTGCACCTCGTTTGTACTTCTATCTATTATATTAATTATAGACCATCGGTTTTATGATTCCTTTGCCTGGTACATTTACGGAGGCATTTTCCTGTCGCTCATTTCGGTACTTATATTTGGCAAAGAAGTGAAAGGGTCGAAATCTTGGTTCGAAATCGGTGGTTTGGCTTTGCAACCTTCCGAGTTTGCCAAATTGGGCGTTTCCTTGGCATTGGCTAAATACATCAGCGAACCTACTGTAAAAATGGATCGTCTGAAAGATCAGCTTATCGCAGGAAGCATCATTATTGCCCCAGCATTGCTTATTCTTTTGCAAAACGACACTGGCTCTTTTCTCGTTTTTAGTGCCTTTCTGGTCGTTTTCTACCGCGAAGGCATGTCTCCTTTCATTATTATATTGGGAGCTGCCTGCGTGACGATTTTAGTACTCACGATTGTTTTTCCACAAATTTATTTGATGATCGCATTTGGAATAATCGGTATTTGCTCTATTTATTTCCTCAAAAGAAAAACTATCCAAAATGTAATGATGACTTTGGGCTTGACAGTAGCCACGATTGCTTACACAGGAACGGTCGATTATTTTTTCAACCAAGTACTTCAACCCCATCAACAAAGACGATTGAGAGTGCTCGTTGACCCCGACAATCCAGACTATGCCCTCAATATTGGTTGGCAAGTGACGCAAGCCAAAATTGCAATTGGTTCTGGTGGTTTCTTAGGCAAAGGATATTTGGAAGGCACACAAACCAAATTCGACTTTGTACCCGACCAAAGTACCGATAATATTTTCTGTACCGTAGGTGAAGAACATGGCTGGGTGGGAAGTTTCGTATTGATATGCCTTTTTATTGCGATGTTTTTGCGTCTACTATTCATTGCCGACCGCCAAAAAACAAAGTTTGCCCGCGTATTTGGCTATTGTGTAGCTAGTATTTTGTTCTTCCATTTCACGGTAAATATTGGCATGACAATTGGTATTTTCCCAGTTATCGGTATCCCCTTGCCATTTTTTAGTTATGGCGGATCTTCCTTGTGGGCTTTTACCGTGATGCTATTTCTGTTTCTAAACTTAGATGCAAGTAGAAGGCTTATCCTTGGTTAAGTAGAAAACCATATGTTCAGGTAAGCGTTGAAATTATCGGAAACGTTAGCAGAGTAAAAATATTGTGTTTACTTTGCATTATAATTAGAAAATGGCTCAGAAAGTTTGAGTTCTTAAATTTGAAATCTCGGTTGATTATAGATATTTAAAACCTTTGCGGTCTCGCAAAGAGCCTACTCTCTAGGGTTTAAAAATAGAGTACTTTTGTTTGTAGTTTGGTTTAGTTGTGAAAAAAGCCACTTGGATTCCGAGTGGCTTTTTTGTGTTCTGAAAGTTCAGAGTACTAAAGCGTTAATACCGCCATTTCACTACCTCGTCAACGGTCAAAGAGCTTGACGAAGGTTAACGGTTGATGAGAAAAAATAATAAGTTGGAGAAAACACCAACTTAGGCATAAAGCCTTCTCATGATTAAATCATGCACCAAGGTCTGGTCTCCCGACAGACCTTTTTATAATAGCCTGTAGAAAGGGAGGTCAATCAAATTCAATAACCAAATCATCTATTTCGCCCAAATCGTTTTGCATGGCATGAAATTGTGTATACCATGCCGCATCGCCAAACCAAGTAAGCACTGCTTTCCTTTTCAGCTTCGAAGCAGCTTCCGACAAATGCGACCAATAAGACGAATGCGCATAATCGCGAAAATCATCACAAAAGCCATGCTTCTGCGGATTGGCATGAATGTAATACACCAATTGCGAAAAATGCCTGTCCGATTTTACTTCTAATCTTCGGAAAGGCTCTTCAAACAACCCTCCAGTACGGCCATAAGCCTTATTGATAGACAAGGAATAGCTTTTGAAGAAGGTAGCAAATTGCTTGCTGATATACCATGAGGCAGTTTTAAGGTCGGCATCCCTTCGAAGGGTGCCGACCTTTTCTTCTCCGCGTCCAAACTCCAAAATCTCTTCCTCGCTCTTTGTCCGAATCAGGAAATGAAAATGATTGCCCATCAAACAATAGGCATACGTATCCACCACGCCTGAAAGATACTGCCCATATTTCTGCAAGAAGTAATTATAATTCCGCTCCTCTTTAAAAAGCTGCTCGCCATTGATGCCACGGTTGTATACATGATAAAACGTCTCGGAAAAAAGCGGTTCTGTGTACGATTTCATTCTCTAAAAATAATACTTACTATACCAAACGCTGACAGGTTTAAAACCCTGTCAACGTTAAAATCCGACAATTAAGGACGGCATCCCTTTGAGGGATGCCGTCCTTGAAACTAATCATGACGGAGAGACAAACTAATTTATTCTATATTTAATTTATCAAAAAGTATTCTGTTCCTTTTTCTAGCATCATCTAGAATTTTAACAAATGGTAATACTTCAAAATAGGCAGAATAATATTTACTTTTTACTTTAAAAAAACCTTTCCCATCAGGAGTTCTATCAAATTCTCTATTTTTCAAAATCTTTTCTAAAGATGGAGTAATGTCACAAACTATGTAAATGTAAAATGGAGTTTTTTCTGTAACCTCAACTGTCCTTCCATTTCTTCCTTTAACTTTCTTGTTTAGAAGATTATCAATATATCGTTCAGTTTGTTCAATGGGATTTTTTTCGTCATTGTAATCTTTATAATCATCACGCATTGGTTTTTTAAATTCGACAATTGTAAAAGAATTGTGTGGCGCTGATTTTGAGTCAGAAAAGGCAAACGCTTCATTATAGATTAATAAATCAGTTCTGCCATCTTCATCAGAGTCAACTGTGTCAACACTTTTAAATGTTTTGTCGGATGCTAAAAAAGAATGATATGTTAAACGTTCGTCTATAAGCCATAAATTTTGTTTATCATGTGTGATTTCATCTGATGTAGTTCTAATGGGGAAAAATACACTATGTATTAAATCTTCATTTTCGAATTTTGAAGCTTCATCATGACCAATCAACTCTTCAAGCAGTTCAATGATTGTTTTTCTATGAACAACATATCTAGCTAAATCAGATTGACCAATTTCATTGAATTCACTAAGAAACTGTTCGTATTTTTTAATGTATTCATCAAGATTTGTAATGTCTTTTTTCTCTTCAAGAAGTTTTACTTTATGTTCTTTAACTTCCAATCTCCACTTAGAGTCTATTTTGTAAAGTTCTATATCTAGTTTGTCTTTGGGTAAATCAGGAGGCAATTTCAGGACTTCGTCCCTTCGATGATTGAGTGTACTTCTATATTGAGGTAGTTCCTCCATAATAGTTGGTTTATATAATTCGACTTTTTGCGTTCGAACTTTTAGGAGATAAACAGCTAGCATGTCTTCAATACATTGTATAGAAGCTCTATTTAACTTAGCTAAATTTATTTCTACAGTTTCTTCATCGTCTTCTTCTTCATTACCATCTGGAAAATTAAAGCCAATCCTTTCAGTGTCCACAGATTTGTCGAGTATACCTCCAACAACGTAGGCTTGATAATAGAATCTGTTTTCATCTTCATCTTTAATAGAATGCTTTCCTAAATCAACCAGTTTTGAATATAGACCTTCATTTTTCACACTTCTATCGTGAGCACAAAAATGTATCTTGTGGCTTTGAATATTTAAAGACTTGGTCAAATACAGAGTAAAAATCTCATCACCAATATTAAATTCTTTATCTAAAACATCACTTTTAAACTCGGTTGTAAAAACGTGATTCAAATTGAATTCTGTATTGTTTTGATTTCTAACAATTATTGTAGGTACATGTTTTCTAATAAAGTACAATTGAAAATGTGAGACAATTTCTCTAGCAATTGAATGTAAGCTGAAGTCAACATTTTTTTGATATTCTAATTTGTATTTGCAAAGCATAATAGTTGTACCGCACCCTTTTCCATTGTTTTTAGGTTCAGAAATATTATGGAATCCTTCTTTTGTTGCTGTAAAATCAAAAGAAATTGCCTTTTCAGTCTTATTTTCATCAAGGTATTGACTGAAAATTTTCATTTCGTCAAATGCTTTCAAACATACAAACCTACCTACACCTTTTCCTCCGATACTAATTTTATGATCCGTATCTGCTTCAATAAATGATTTTAAATTGTCATTATTTAAGCCAATTCCATTGTCTGATATTTCAAATGAATGAATTGGGTATGAATCAATATCGGGAAGTTCAGCAAGTGTTTCAGGTTTGCCGTTTCGAATACAATTGATGATTATATTTCCTTCACCAACATCAATTATTTTGACTTTTTGTGCTTCGACTATAGAATGAATAGAATTACTTATTACTTCAAAAAGAGGCATAAGTGGTTTGTTTCTAGGTAGTCTAGTGTTTCTGACTTTATTTGCAATGTTTGAAGTGGCTAATAACTGTTCCATTTTTGACTTCTCGATAAAACTGCCTTATTTTTTATTTTGGAACAAACTTTATTACTCCGATGTAATTCCCACAGGCCTTCCAAATATAAGATTTATATGAAGTAAAGAATAAAAATCAATCCCTAAAACATTACTCTAAACCCATTTTTAGATAAAAGCAATTAGAAACACCCCATTCCCGATCGGAAATGCAATAAAGTGGATCCATCTTTTGCCTAAGTTGGTGTTTTCACCAACTTATAAACGTAACCAACGGTCGTAGTCCTTATTAAGCATTCCCTCCCAACAAATTATGCATTGGAGAACACGAAGATTATGCATTGGAAAGTAAACTGTTTATGCATTGGTGGAGAAGAAAATTATGCAGC
>JAYVIX010000243.1:0-15766 GCA_043769845.1 Cytophagales bacterium | reverse complement strand
TTGGAAACAGGTTTCGAACTATTGAAAAGCGAACCTGGATTTATCGAAATCAAACTACCGAATTCGGCAACCCCAGTCCGTTTGTTGCTCACGCCTTTTGCCAACGAGCAACGCTTGAAAGCCTATTTTGGCACCGAAGAAAAAGAGGAAGGCGAGCAATTACGCGATTTGTTGGAAGCAAACTGGAAAAAACTAGCCGAATCGCATTGCGATTCAAAAGGAATCAACCTGTTGATGGCGCATTTATACTTTATGAAAAAGGGTGGTGAAATGCCAGAGGAAAGTGAAGACGAGCGTTCGATTTTGCAAATAGGTGGCGCACAGGCCATTTACTCTTGCAACATTCCTCCCCAAATCCAATACACTGCTTTAGGCCATTTGCATCGTTATCAAGTGGTGGACGATTCAGTACCGCCAGTTGTGTACAGCAGTAGTCCGCTGGCGTATAGTTTTAGCGAAGCCAACCAAGCCAAATATGTGGTTTTGGTCGATGCAGAAGCTGGAAAACCTGTTCAGACACAAAAAATAGAACTACAAAAAGGCAAAAGATTATTGCGCTTCCGAAGTGAAACGATCGAAGAAGCGGTCGTTTGGTTGCAACAAAACCAAGATGCCATTGTAGAACTGACCATTGTTTCCGAAAGTTACCTTACCGCCACCGATCGTAGATTATTGCTCGACACACATTCGGCCTTGTTTATTTTGCCTGAAATCAAAAATCAAAACATAGAAAGCGGACGTTCAAAAGTAATTGATTTGACCAAAGAAATCGAACCATTATTTGTAGATTATTTCACCCATTCAAAAGGCCAAGCCCCAAACGCTGACATTCTGGCTTTGTTTAAAGAAGTACTTTCGAACTAACTGATTAATTGCAAACCAAGTTTTCGGTATTGGTCAAACTTGCCATCTTCTGACAGTAAAATCTTTTTCGATTGCATACATTGCCAAATCAGCATTCTATCAAACGGATCTTTATGGTTTTCGCTCAGAGGCATTTGAGAAAACGAAGCGATAACATCCACACTTGCTTCGGCCAATTTGAATCCCGATTGCAAACAAAGGCTGAGGAACAATTCAGGATTATGATTTTGCAGATTTAGTTTGCCGATGTTGTATTTCAACGCGATTTTCCAGATACTTATGTTGCTAAAATAAAAAGTGCTCGCCTCGTTTGCGAACAAATTTCGGTGTGTGGGCGATAGTTTTTCTGGTGCCAAAATCGCATTTAACACCACATGCGTATCCAATAAATACATGAGCTAATCGATGTCGAATAATTCTTTTAATTCCGATTCTGAAAACTCAGATTGCTCTTTTGAAGCATACGAATAGCCTAAATCTTTCCCCAAACCAAGTTTTACTTTATGCCCAATGTGGTTTTCGACAGGAATGAGATAGGCCATCGTTTCGTTTTTTTTGCCAAACGCCACCGCTATTTCTTCACCTTCTTTCACCCTTTTCAGGTAAGTAGAAAAGTTCGTTTTCAATTCGCCCACTTGAATCGTAATCATCGTCTTCTTTTTGGTAAAGTTACGTTTTTCTTGACAAGTTGTCAAGAAAAACGTCCAGTTCTAAATCCCATATTTTGGCTATCTTGGTCGCCCCAGACAACTATTAATTGTTAATTATCAATTGTTAATTAAACCGAATGCTTCCCATCCGACTTTCGCTCAAAGGCATCTATTCCTACCGCGAAGAACAAACCATTGAATTCGACAAACTGACGAGTTCGCTCATTTTTGGGATTTTTGGGCCAGTAGGCAGCGGCAAGTCGGCTATTCTCGAAGCCATCACGTTTGCTTTGTATGGCGAAATGGAACGCATTGGTTCTAAGGAAAATAGGAATTATAATATCCTGAATCTGAAGTCGACCGAGATGAAAGTCGATTTCGAATTTCGGGTTCAGAACGAAGAGTATAAGGCAATAGTTTCGCTGAAACGAAAGAAGAATTTTTCAGAAACAAGCTCAGCTACTCGTGTTTATTACAAAAAAATAAAAGGCAATTGGGAAGCCCAAGAAGACTTTGATGCGGCCGAAACGATCGGTTTGAGCTACGAAAACTTCCGCAGAACTGTTATCATTCCGCAGGGCAAGTTTCAGGAATTCTTGCAATTGGGTGCTACAGATCGCAGTCGAATGCTGAGTGAAATTTTCAATTTGCAGAAATACGACTTGGCTGACAAAGTGAGTGTTTTGGTGAAAAAAAATGAAGCCGATTTACTCGTCAAACAAACCCAAAAAGCTGAATTGGGCAACATTGACACCGATTTTTTGCAAAATGCCGAAAATGAAATCGTAGAATTATCTGCAAAAGCAAAAACGAAAAACGAAGTCGTTTCAGGTTTGCGTGTCCATTTTCAGGCTTTTGACCAATTGAAACAAGCATTTGAAAATCAAGTACGATTCAGAAATGCATTCCAACTTTTGATTCAAAAACAAGAAGACATTTCGGTCAAAACCAAAACGTTGAGTGATTTTGAAACCTGTCAATTGGCTTTCAAATCTCTTTTTGAACAAGAGAAATTAGCCGAAAAAGAACTGAACGTTCAAACGATTCAAATTCAAACGCTCGAAAAACAGAAAAACGATTTCAAAACTACTTTTGATGCTTTGCAAATCCGATTTTCGACTTTAGAAAAAGCCTACCAACAACGTGATGTGTTCAGAATTGAAGCCGAAGATTTGGAGCGAATTGGCGCAATTTTGAAATCCATTATCGAAGAAAAGAAATTAATAACTCGAATGGCGAATGGTCGACAGATGTATGCCGACTTACAAAAAACGCATTTGACTGATACAGAAACGCACAAACTGCTTTCCTCTCAGACTAAACAAGAACGTGCTAGTTTGCCAGACGCTCTTTTGATAAGCGAACTAAGTGTTTGGTTTTCAATTAGAAAGAATCATTTGTCGACCATTGATTCGAATAAGAAGAATGTTGAACAGCTGCGAAATCAGATTTCAGAACTTGAAAAATTAAATGAAAAAATATTCATTAATTTTGATTCCAAATTCAAGGATACCGCTCAGTTGGACGTTTTGAAATCAAGTACTGAATCGGAGATTTCAAAAGTCGAGGCCGAACTGAAACAGCTTGAGGTGCGCCATCAGTTGGAGCAATATGCGCACGATTTGCATGATGGCGAGGCTTGTCCGCTTTGTGGTTCGCCCGAACATCCTGATGTGTTGAAAAGTGAGCAAGTGCATGTCGATTTGGCAAGTGCAAAAACGAAATTATCCGACTTCAAACAGACGTTAGAAACGATACAAACACTCAAATTGGAGCTCTCGAAATTGGATTCGAAGCGAGAAACAATCACTATTTCGCTCAAAGAATCGGAAAAAAGGCAGCTTTTGGCTGAAAAAGCATTTCAAGATTTTCTGACAACTTTTCATTTCGAAGGTTTTTTGGCTGATGACGAAACGGTGGTATCCGTTTTGCAGGAGAAACTGAAAAAAGGGAAACTTCATGTTGAATCTTTAGAAAAAGAATTGGAATTGCTTTTGTTGAAATTGGAAGAAGGTCAGAATAAAATCAGAGTATATGAAGAAACGTTTACAAAACTGGACAAGTCTGTAGATGCCGAAAAACACACTCAAACGCTTCGAAAACAAGAACTGAAACAACTGAAATTGGAGGATTTTGAGAACGAAAATCCTGATTCGATTTTGCAAAAGGCGAATGCAATTCAAGCGCAAATTGTAGAAACCGAAAAGCAATTTTTACAGCTCGAAATACAGCGTAATGAGTTGAAAGAGAACTTGGTAAAAAACGAATCGACACTCGAAGTTTCACTTTCTGCGAAGCAACATTTAGCCAATAAATTAGCTGTAATTCAGCAAGAGATAGTTTCTGAAATTGAGAAAAGTGCGTTCAAAAACAAAGAAGCGATTATTCAAATACTGAATCAAACGATTCGAGTTGTCGAGTTGAAACAAGAAATAGAAACGTACAATCGGGAATTGGCCATTGCGAAAGATCGTTTGCAAGAATCGGAAAAACAGCTGGAAGGCAAAACGTTTGACGAGGCTAATTATCTGAAAATGAGACAAGAATTCTCGGAAGCGGAAACGGAACTGAAAGCCTTGGAATCTCAGAAAAGTATTTTAGCCAGCAAGTTGCAGGAAAACCGATTGAAGTACGAGCGCATTGTTCGTTTGGAAGAAGAATTGGCTCAGCTGACACTTCGAAGCGAAAATTTGAAAGTACTTTCTGGTTTGTTCAAAGGGAGCGGTTTTGTGCGGTATGTGTCAAATATTTACCTGCAACAGCTGTGTAATGCGGCCAACGCCCGTTTCCACAAACTGACACAGCAAAGTTTGCAACTTGAAGTGGATGACAAAGAAAACCTAAACGTGCGCGATTTTCTGAACGATGGCCAACTGCGAAGTGTAAAAACGCTCAGTGGCGGACAGACTTTTCAGGCTTCACTTTGCCTTGCACTGGCCTTGGCGGATAGCATCAAAAGTTTGTCGCAAGCCAACCAAAACTTCTTTTTTCTGGACGAAGGTTTTGGTTCTTTGGACAAAGACAGTCTGCAAGTGGTGTACGAAACCCTAAAAGCCTTGCGCAAGGAAAACCGTATCGTAGGCGTTATTTCACATGTGGAAGATTTGCAACAAGAAATTGGAGCTTATCTCACGATTGTGAATGACAGCGAGAGAGGGAGTTTGGTGAGGAGGAGTTGGGTGTGATAATATTAAACCTGACAGGTTTCAAAAACCTGTCAGGTTTGGCAGAAGCTACTCGAAGATCAAATGTTTCACCGATTCGCCCGAATTGGCCAATTCTTTTAGCGAATCGATTCCTATGTCTAAATGCTTTTTGACAAATTTTTGAGTCACACTTTTGTCGCTTTCGGCTGTTTTCACGCCATCGGGTTCCATCGGATTGTCTGAAACCAAAAGCAAAGCTCCGTGCGGTATACTGTTGATAAAACCGACCACAAAAATGGTGGCTGTCTCCATATCAATTCCCATAGTGCGAATATCACGCAGATATTGCTTGAATTTTTCGTCATGCTCCCATACTCTTCTATTGGTGGTGTAGACAGTACCAGTCCAATAATCCATCTCATGCTTCTTTATCATAGATGAAACCGCTCTTTGCAAGCGAAACGATGGCAAGGCCGGAATTTCAGGCGGAACATAATCGTTGCTTGTTCCTTCGCCACGGATGGCCGCAATGGGTAGAATCAAATCTCCGACTTTGGTTTTTTTCAATCCCCCACATTTACCTAAAAACAAAGCTGCTTTTGGCTCTACTGCAGAAAGCAAATCCATAGCAGTTGCGGCCATGGCGCTACCCATTCCAAAATTCATGATCGTGATATTGTTGAATGTAGCCGTTTGCATGGGTTTGTCCAAACCATAAATTGGAACATCGAATCGTTCGGCAAACATCTGGACGTAGTTGATGAAGTTGGTCAGCAAGATGTATTCTCCAAACACCTCCAATGGTGTGCCTGTATAGCGCGGCAACCAGTTTTTTACGATTTCCTCTTTGGTCTTCATCTTTTCCCGGATTAAAAACTTTATTTTGTGCTATACGGCCATTGTTGAAAGATGTTTGAACTGAATTTACCGAAAGCGGATGTAAAATTGGCCAACAAAAATGGCAAACCTTCCATTTGGGATTTGGTACGAAAAAAGTGGATTCAGTTGACTCCTGAAGAATATGTCAGGCAACATTTTATGAATTATTTGATCGAACATTTACAATATCCAGCCACTATGATAAGTATTGAGCGTGGACTGGAAGTGTCAAGAATGGCGCGAAGAAGTGATATTGTGGTGTACAATCAAGAACGAAAGCCTCATATTTTGATCGAATGCAAAGCGCCACAAATTAGGCTTTCAAAAGACACCTTAGAACAAGCGTCTGCCTATAATCTCACCTTGAAAGCACCTTATTTATGCGTGACAAATGGTTTGGAACATGCCTTTTTCAGGATTGATTTTGAAACTGCAAGTTCTGAGCAGATTGATGTTTTGCCTATTTATGGATCTTAGGGATTCTAGATCGTAACTAGTTCATTCAAAAAATCTTCTGCATTGCGAGCCTTCTTTTTACCAGCTCTTATAAGTTTCATTTCTTCCACTGCATCTTTTATTTCTTCCATTAGCAAAGCTTTAGCATCAGTAAGCGGCTTGGCTTTTACATATGAAATACTATTTAACACCTCCATCAGAGAAGATGCTTTGTTGTCGGGGATGTCTAACAATACTTTCATGATTTTTGATCTGGTCTGAAACTAGGCTAAAGATACAAAATTTAACATTTTGGTGTTTGATTATTTCAAACACCTGCATTTACCACTATACTTATCAATATAAGTTTTACATTTAGGTTTCTAATTTTCACATAATCCAAACTATCCTTTTATCATGAAAAAGCTTTTACTAGTTGCTTTTGTTTTTTGTTCACTGTTGGCTTATGCTCAGCAGGAGACTTTTGAATCATTCAAATGGAATGAGGTAAATCATCCACTGCCAGATGCTCAAAAACTAAAATATTATACAGAAGGGACGGCTTTCACGGTAACGAATGGGGTCTCTAAAATGGAAGTTAGCCTAACAACAACAGGATTTAACGTTAAAGAATCAACTAAATCAACTTCCTATTTATTTGCAAATCAACCTGAAACAAAGGATGTTAGATTTAACTTTAACTTTTATTTTAATTATGTTCCATTAAATGTAAATCTTCAAGACGATTCAACCCTAGTAATTGGTTATAATGATGATCAAGGCATGTATTACATATTTACTTATAAAAAAGGCATATGTAAGTATTTGAAAAAATACGCTCTAAATAAACTAGACATCTTTGGTATTTCTAAAGCGTTCTACATTGATAAAGAAAACACTTATTTGTATGGTTTAAATACCTATAAAAAAAATGCTTATTCAAGTAAAAAACGTCTCCATAATTACTACTATAAGTTACAAAGAGCTAGAACTATATAGTGATTCTGGTAACATCAGAGTAGATAAAGAATATTTATGGATAGGAAGTAGTTTGGGTGATGCCAATTCGATTTTTAAAGTTGCTCGCCTACGTCATGATGCCTATTATGTTCGAGGAAATGTATTTTATGATTCAAACAAAGATGGGTACAAATCAAGTTCTGAAATTGTCTATCCAAAAGTCAAACTAATCGCTCAACCATCTGGCCTCCTACTTACTCCAGATTCAGATGGAAATTATGCTTTCAAAGGCGAGCAAGGAAAAAGCTATACAATAGACGTAGTTGACTCAATCCGGTTTTCATCCATTATTAAAAACAGTTTTTATAATACCATTGGTGTAAAACTAAAAGACGAGAAACCAGAAGTAAATACTTCGTTTTGGCTTCCACGTGCACGTTGTTTCACCAAAATTCCTGCTTCGTTTTATTTGCAAAATACGGGTGTTGTACCTGTAGAGAAAGTGGTCATTCGTCTTGTGCCTAACAAAATGAAACTTATGCAAAATGGTAATTTGGTAGATACAGCTACTTTTACGTACCAAAACTTAGGTGTTCACCAATCGGCCTCGCTTTCTTACAACATCGAATGGCCAGAGGCAGAGTTGACAGGACAAACCGCTACTCTAAAAACGATTACCGATTTGTATGTGGGTGGCGTTGTCGCTTCGCGCAAAATAGACAGCGTACAAACCATCATCCGTTGTTCGTACGACCCGAACGACAAAAGCGTGACACCAGCAGGAATCAGCGACAAATTATATACACTAAAAACGAGCACGCTTCAATACCAAATTCGTTTTGAAAACACTGGAAACGATACGGCTTATCACGTCTCAATCCAAGATACTTTGAACAACAATTTGGATTTCAGTACGTTCGAGGTATTAGGCTCTTCGCACAAAATGAATGCCGAGATTTCTAAAAATGGCGTGGTTGGTTTTCATTTCAATTACATTAATTTGCCCGATTCGACTACCAATAAAAAAGGCGCACAAGGATATGTTCGTTTTTCAATCAAGCCCAAAACGACTGTTGCCAACAATACACTTCTTTGCAACAAAGCAGCCATTTATTTCGACCAAAACAAGCCTGTGATCACCAATAGCATGTGCAATTTGTTGGTAGACAAAATTCCAACAAATCCCTTGGGCATCGAAAATTCTGAAAATTCTGTAGAAAATTCAATCTATCCCAACCCTACAAACGATTGGATTTACCTTCCAAAAGAGGCAGAAGAAACAGCGATTTACAACATCTTGGGAAGTCAAGTGTTGAAATCGACCGAGACAAAAGTAAGCATGGCTGGTATTGAAGAAGGAATCTATATCGCCAAAATTCGTGCGAAAAACGGAAAAGTAAGTACCCATAAAATCTCGGTGGTGAGGTAATATATATCCTTTAAAGACATGAGGATAACTCTCCTCTGGCAAAATAAAAGAGGCGATCAAGCTGTTTGCTTAATCGCCTCTTTGTTTGGTTTTTAGAGAGACTTAGAATTTGAATCCTAAATCCAAGCTCACTACATTGTTTTTGATCGCAAGAGCGTCATAAGCACTTTTAATGCCATTTCCGCCTTTGTTTTTCAAAGGATTCACGATATTGAGAAGGCCTCTGTTGTAGCCAACGCCCACAAAAAAGGCGTTGCTTTCGTTCAGGGCAAACTCTACTCCTGTTCCTAACATCAACGAGAAATCAACCACATTGAAGTACGGCTTTTCGATCGCCACAGCACCAACTTCATCTTCATCCATGCGCTTTTCAGCAATTTTGATGTCAACCGTTGTGCCCACCGTGAAATACAATTTCATTTTCTCGGTAATCGGGTTGGTATAGAATTTGAAATAAATAGGCAACATCAAATATTGCAAGTTGTATTTGTAATCATGCGACTTGTTCAAAAGTTTGATTTTAGATTGAAAGGAGACACTACGTGGCGAATACCAAAGTCCAGTACCAAATGAGGCATTGTCGGTCATAAAAAACTCAAACATTGGCCCAAGAATGGCTCTGGCTCCAACGCCTTTGCTTGAATAAGTAATGAGATCGTCACTTTTGTCCCTAATTCCAGCAAACGAAATAGCTGGCGAGGCTCTTAATCCTATTTTCAATTTGCCACCAGCAAAACTCGATTGAAAAGAAAGGAATAAAAAAGTAAAAATTATTGATTTGTTTTTCATGTTAAGATGTTTATTGTGGTTCAATACTACTGATAAAATTCAAACTGACAAATCAGAATCGAAGGATTAAAATCCATAAGTAGAAAAAATATTGGATGATTGATAAAATAATATCCGCATAAGTGTTTTGTTTTGTAAAATTGAACTCACAATTAATCTTTACAGAAAGTCCATTTATGGTTTATTTATTAAAAAATCCCATCACAAGGATAGTCTCTTGTTTATTTACGTTTGGAATGAGCATTTCTGCGTTTTCAGTTAGTTTTCAGTCGCCTTCTGATTCTATCGCAAAATCAAAAGTGATTTATTCGGATCGAATAGAAAATAAGCGCGAAAGCATCAAAAGTGTGCTGGAAGGCGATTTCAACAAAACCGCAGCCACACATGTAGTTGAGAAAACTGAAAAGTCAGTTTCTAAAACGACTCCCGCCAAAACCGAGAAGATTTCGAAAAATGCGGAAGTTAACGCAGCTGTTATCAAATATAGAAGAAGTTCGCTTTACACCTTGATGGTGACAGATAACTCGCGCGAACATGCCACCGTGATTCAGAATGCTTTTGGCGATTGGGAATTGTCCGAAAAATTCAACGATCAAAACATTGGCCCTTATGTGCTTGATGCTGAAAGAAGCACCAAGGATCAACAACCCAATATTACGTCTTATTTAACAAGCAATAATGTGGCTAAAAATCTGGTAGCCAAGTGGTTCAAAAGAAGTCCAAAAGGTGGTTTTAGTATGGATATGATTGCCGAAAGAGGACTCTATAACGCGAGCGAACTGGACGTACAACAATCTAAAATGAACACTCGTGGGCTTGCAGTTCTTTCTGATGCTGGTGAACAATTGATCGGAAATACGTTTGTGCTAGTCAACGATTTCAAATTTGTGAGCAAAGAAGATGTGGCGAGTGCCGCAACTGCTGGTTTGAAATTGCTAGGATCAATAGCTGCAGCAGCTGGCAATACTGATTTGAGAGATGCATCTAACGTAACCGCTGCTGGTGCTACAATTGCAGGAAAAGGGTATGTAATCAAGACTACTTCGTACCTTTACAAATTGGTTTGGAACGACTCGGTTTCGGCTGTTTTTTATAATGATTATTGGACAGAAGATAAAAATTTCAGTCAAGCTAAAAAAGACGCTTTTGATAATTCTAACATATTCAGCCTGAAATATGTAGGATCTGAAACTGCTTGGGCCGATTTACAATCATCCATTTTTACCGAAAAATCAGACGCTGAACTGATTTCTATTGCTACCACCAAAGCCACAGATGCAGGAATTGCCAAACTGCAACGTAAATACGAGCAATTCCGTACTTCTACTCCATTACTCACCGAATCGCCCATTACAGCCCAAATTGGTCTAAAAGAAGGACTCGAAGCTGGTGATAAATTTGAGGTATTGGAACAAACATTGGACGCAAAAGGCAAAACTGGATTCAAAAAAGTGGGCGTAATCAAAGTATCAAAAAGCATTTGGGACAACCGTTACATGGCCGATCAAGATCCTAAAAACGAAGGTCAACCCAAATTCACTACTTTCACAAAAGTATCGGGCGGAAGTTTTTATCCTGGAATGCTAATAAAACAAAAATAATCCCCGTTGTAAATCTGTCATTATTTAATTTAAATTTGATTGTAAAACTTAACTTATCATGAAACACAATTTGGTTATCAAAAAATGGGCAATCGCAATCGTATCAGTATGTGCTTTTGCAACAATGTCGTTTTCACAAGCAAGGAAAAAAGCCGAAGTAGCTACACGTGAGTTTCGATATGAAATTGAATGTGCAGGTACTGGCGTAACGGGCACTTATTTGATCAAGGTTTGGTCGTATTCTAAGAAGGCAAACGTAGCCATTGAACAAGCCAAGAAAAATGCTGTTCATGGTGTGATTTTTAAAGGATTTGCAGGAACTGGCAATGGCTGTACTCAACAAGCTCCACTAACCAACAACCCCGCTTTGGAGCAAGAGAAACAAGAATTTTTCTCTGATTTTTTTGCAGATGGTGGCAAGTATATGAAGTTTGTTTCGGCATCTGGCGATGGCGCAATCGGTGCTGGCGACAGAGTAAAAGTGGGCAAAGAATACAAAGTAGGTGTAGTCGTGACGGTGATGAAAGACATGCTTAGAAAAGATTTGGAAGCAGCTGGTATCGTAAAAGGCTTATCTTCAGGTTTTTAATTTAATCAATTATGAAAATACTAAAATGGAGTACTATTTGTCTCGCCCTAGTAGCGATGACAATGTCGTGTAATCCGCAAAAACAAGTTGCTGGTTATTACAACTACGAAACCGAATGCCTAGGTGTAGAAATGGACGGTTCGCAAACGGTGAAAGCTTGGGGAAAAGGTGCCAATAAAATGGATGCTGTAGAACAAGCCAAGAAAAATGCCGTGCGTGATGTGCTTTTCAAAGGAATCAGAAATGGCAAAAGCGAGTGCAACCAACGCCCTGTTTTAGGCGCAGTAAATGTACAAGAAAATAATGAAAATTATTTCAATAAATTCTTTGCTGATGGTGGTGAGTTTACCAAATACGTCAACTACAAAGACCAGTCGAACAACCAACCAACCGTTTCTAGAAATAGAAAAGGTGCTGGCGAAGAAGTGGCTTATGGCGTGATTGTACGTGTGTTACGTGCTGAATTGAAACAAAAAATGATGACAGATAAAATCTTAAGCGAATAAAAATGAAGAAGACTCTTTTAAATACTTTTCTTTTGCTTTTTGCTGCAAACTTAGTTTTTGCACAAGCAAAAAAGCCTACCATCATGGTGGTGCCAAGTGATGTGTGGTGTAACACAAATGGTTACATGACCGAGTACGACAATCAAGGAACTAAAGTCAAAATACCTAATTACAAAAAAGCGTTTCAAGAAAATGCTGAATTACTAACTGTCGTGAGCAAAATAAATGGCTTGATGGCAGATCGTGGTTTTCCGTTGAAAAACATGGAATCGGCTATCAAAACATTGGAATCGGAAAGTGCCGAAAACAGCATGACTACTTCAAAAATAGGAGCTGGTGTTTCTGAATCGCCAGTAGACAAGTTGAAAAAGGTGGCAAAAGCCGACATCATCATGCAGGTAACTTGGACAGTAAACACTACTGGTCCTAAAAAATCAATCACTTTCAACTTGCAAGGGTTGGATTCTTATACCGACAAACAAGTTGCAACTGCAGTTGGAACAGGGGCGCCATCGTTTTCGGCCGAAGTGCCAGTGTTGTTGGAAGAAGCCGTTTTGGCTCATTTGGACAATTTCAACGGATCGCTTCAAAAGCATTTTGACGATATGTTCGAAAATGGTCGCGAAATTATCGTACGTCTAAAGAAATTCGACAGCTGGGATGGTGACTTTGAAAAAGAATACACTGGTCAAGAACTAGGAGCGGTGATCGAAGGTTGGATGACCAAAAATACCGTTAAAGGAAGATTTAGCACTTCTGATGCAAGCGAGAATATGATGCTTTTCGAACAAGTAAGAATCCCTCTTTATGATGCCAATGGCAAAGCGATTGACACTCGTGATTTTGTAAAAGGATTGCAAAAATTCCTAAAAGAACCTCCATACGCCATCACAAGCAAATTGACAATAAAAGGTCTTGGACAAGCAGTGCTTATAATAGGTGAAAAATAATTCAAATATGAAAACGCTTAAAACTATCCTTGCGACACTTTGCCTAGCGAGTACGCAACTGGCTTTTGCACAGAATACAGATGGAAAAATGGACGACAAAAGCAGAATTGCGATTGCGTCCTACGTTTCTGAACAAATCGAAAACTTTCCAGCCATTGCCAAAGCGGCCATGACCAACAAACTGAATCAGATTGTATCTGAAAATGGTTTGTCGGTAAGTGTGTACAACAGTCGTTTTATTATCACGCCAAACGTGATCGTGAACACGAAAGATCTCACGCCAACTTCGCCTCCAATGACGGCCTTGTCGCTTGGCGTGACCTTGTATATTGGCGATGGAATTGACGGAATCAAATACATTTCGGAATCAATTGATGTAAAAGGTGCAGGAATCAATGAGCAAAAGGCGTATTTGGATGCGATCAACAAAATCAATCCGAAAGACGAGCGTTTGAAAAAAATGGTCGAAAAAGCCAAAACGCGAATCATAGAATACTACAACACACGTTGCGATTTTATTATTCAAGAAGCAAAAGCACTTGAGGCTCAATTGAAATACGAAGAGGCTTTGGCCAAATTGAATGCAGTTCCTGATGTGTGTGTGGCTTGCTACAAAAAGTGTTTGGATGCGTCTGGACCAATCTATTTGAAATACATTGAAAGAGATTGCAAGAAGAAGTTGAACGAAGCATCTAACGTTTGGGCGGCCAACCAAAGTGAAGAAGGTGCCGAGCAAGCAGCAGCCATCTTGGCTACTATCGACCCAAATGCGGCCTGTTCAAAAGACATCAAACCATTGACTACTAAAATTGCAGCCCGTATCAAGGAAGTTAACAACAGAGATTGGGAATTTAAAATGCTAGAGAAAGACAGAATCAAAGCAATGCGTGATGTAGGTGTTGCCTATGGCGAAGGTCAACCTCAATCGATCAGTTATGTAGTGAGAGGTTGGTTTTAATAAAAAATATTGTACTAATAAAAAAGGCCGCTTGATTGAGCGGCCTTTTTTTGTGAGCTAATTAATTGTAAAAATTATAATCACTTAGAGATTTGATTATGATTAACCCAAAATAAGCATTGATTTTCAACAGAAAGATGAAATTCTTGTCTTTTAGATGCGAATTCTTAACTTTGGTTAATAGTTATCTGTGTAATGGTAACATTGGAAAACATTTCTGAATGATAATGTGTCTAATAAAATACCAAAAAACGCTTTTTTCAATCGTCATTTTTACGCTTGTTTCCTTTTTTTCCTACGGTCAAGAAGCCGCAGAATATTTACAAAAGGCCAACAATTCGTTTCGAAATAATAAATTCGAAGATGCGGCAAATCAATACAAAGAAGCCCTGAAAACGGATTCTTTGAATGTGGACGCCAATTATTATTGCGCTCTTGCACTTTTCAAAAGCGGACATAAAGCTATTTCGCTTCCTTATTTTCAAAAAACGTACAAATTCGATCCTGCCCACGATAAGTTCTTGGTAAAATATCTGGCCAGAGCATATCAGCTTAATTACCAGTTTGATACTGCTATTGTGTATTTCAAGGAATATGCTAGGCATCTACATAAACACGAGCGTTACACGCAAGTGACCGAAAAAGAATTGGTCGAAAAACGGATCATGGAATGCTTGTCGGCCAAGGAGTTGATGAAAAGTCCGAAACAGGTCAATATCATCAACATGGGGAAAGGTATCAATTCCAAATATGATGATTATTCGCCATCCGTTGCGGCCGATGAAAGCGAACTAATGTTCACCTCAAGGCGCGATCATGAGGAAGGAGATGGAAACGAGTTTTCCAAAAAGGATTTTGAATACTATGAAGAAGTATTTGTCACCGAACGAAACGATAGCATTTGGATGGATGCCAAAAGTTTGGGCGACAATGTGAACGGCAAACGCCACGATGCTTGCGTAGCTATCTCGCCCGATGGACATAAACTGATTGTGTACAAATCGAACCATATTTCGAAAGGCGATTTGTATTACAGCGACCTCAAGAATGGCGAATGGACAGAGCCAGTAAAATTTGGGGGCGACATCAATACCAATTTCTTTGAGCCAAGCGCAACCATCAATTCGGCCGAAAACTTGCTTATTTATTCGAGCGACAGACCAGGCGGCTATGGTGGTCTCGATTTGTATGTCAGTCGTTTGTTGCCAAATGGCAAATGGGGGAAATCACAAAACCTTGGTCCTGTGATCAATACCAAGTATGACGAGGACGCTCCGTTTCTTCAAACTGATCAGAAAACACTGCATTTCAGTTCGAACGGCCACAACTCGATTGGTGGTTACGATATTTTCACGAGTGTTTACGAGGCGCCATACGATCTTTGGTCGGTGCCCGAAAATGCCGGTCATCCAATCAATACGCCCGATGACGACATCTATTTCAGCTGGAACAATGATGGTAGCCGTGCCTATTTCTCGTCAGTGCGGGAGGAAGGAATGGGTGGACAAGACTTGTACATGATGCAACTTCCGCAAACAACGCCCGCAGTTGTGGTGTTGAAAGGCCTCGTGACCGACAAAAAAACCAAACTTCCGATCAGTTCGTTGATCAAGATTTCTATTTATTCCCTTGATAGTTCTGTCACATTAGGCGTTTTTACTTCTAACAATCAGACGGGAAAATACATTCTGGCTTTGCCACACAACAAAACATATGGAATGCAGATCGAATCGGAAGGTTATCTGTTTCATTCCGAAAGTTTTCCTGCTCCAAAAACGTTTGATTTTGTGGAAATCGTAAAGGATTTTGAACTTCAACCGATCGAACAAGGCAACAAAATTGTGTTGAACAACATTTTTTTCGATTATAATAAAAGTAACCTAAAAGCGGAATCAGAATCAGAACTGAAAACGGTGGTCGAGTTTTTGAACAAAAACGAAGGCGTGCAAGTCGAAATTGGCGGCCATACAGACAGTATTGGCTCGAACGCTTACAACATGAAACTTTCGA
>JAYVIX010000242.1:0-2804 GCA_043769845.1 Cytophagales bacterium | reverse complement strand
ATAGCTTTTTGGTTGTGCAATGGTATTGATATCGAATTTTTGGAATTCTTTAAAATAAGCGGGCTCGCGGTATTCGCGGTGATACACTGGCGCACCGCCACCAAGTACTAAATCATAAGCTGGCACGTTTGCCACTTGATATTTACTCAAACTTGCAATTTCAGAACCAACAGGATTTTCGAAATGCTTTTCGAAAATTTCGTACTTGTCTTTTGGAACTCCTTGGTAAAAATGTAGACGTTGATCGGCTACTACTACTCCAATTTGAGCACAATGCAAATCCCACTTGTCGAAAATAGCTTTGATTTCCGCTTCCTTTCCTTTCTCGATCACGACAAGCATACGCTCTTGCGACTCTGAAAGAAGGATTTCCCAAGATTCCATATTGGCTTGGCGAGTTGGGACTTTATCCAACCACACATCCATTCCATGTTCTCCTTTAGCACTCATTTCGGAAGTAGAACAGATAATCCCTGCCGCTCCCATATCCTGAATACCAATTACATAACCAGTGTCAATGATTTCCAATGAAGCTTCTAGTAGTAATTTTTCTTGGAACGGATCTCCTACTTGAACGGCAGGCAGTTTGTCGGTCGATTTTTCAGAAATATCTTCTGAAGCAAATGAAGCACCTCCAATTCCGTCTTTTCCTGTCGCAGAACCTACAATGAAAACTGGATTTCCGACACCATATGAAGTTGCTTTCGCTACCTTGTCTGTTTTTACGATTCCTGCCGAAAAGGCATTTACTAGCGGGTTGATATTGTAACAATCATCAAAATACACTTCGCCCCCCACAGTTGGGATTCCGAAAGCATTTCCATAACTACTAATCCCTTTTGTAACGCCACGAACGAGCCATTTGGTTTTCTCTAAATTGGGATTACCAAAACGAAGTGAATTCAATTGGGCAATTGGACGAGCACCCATCGTGAAAATATCTCTATTGATTCCGCCAACTCCTGTAGCAGCCCCTTGAAAAGGTTCTAATGCGGAAGGGTGATTGTGCGATTCGATCTTGAAACTGCACGCTAAACCATCGCCAATATCTACCAAACCAGCATTTTCCTCACCAGCTTTTGCAAGCATCAAAGGCGATTCTTTTGGGAGTTTTTTCAACCAAGTGATAGAGTTTTTGTAGCAGCAATGTTCGCTCCACATGACCGAAAAGATACACAATTCGGTAAAGTTGGGTGTGCGACCTAATATCTGTTTTATTTTCTCAAACTCGGCTTCTAGTAAACCAAGTTTCTTGGCTGTGTCAAAAGTGGGCAAAGTAGTTTCCAAGGCGAATGAATTTGCCCGCAAAATAACTCAAAAAAATCAAACTAGGTAGTTCCTTGTTCGTAGTTCCTCGTTTAACTCGCAACTACGAACAATTTAACCACGAACTACAACTAAACTATTGTTCAATAAATGTAACACCATAGCCATTGCGATAGGCATAATGCATTTGATAACACCAACTTTGGCTTCCAATATGAATCTCGGTGGCCAAAACTCCTTCTTCTTGATCGGGACATGTGCGCACAAAAAGGTTTTCCTTGAAAATAAGTCCACGACCGTGGTAGATTTTGTAAAGCGTTTCTTTGGCGCACCAAAGAATCGTGATTTTATTCAAATCACCCTCGCAAAAATCAAACTCATCCTGAGTCATAAATTTGGGGGCGAGAATTCTTAGTTTTTCAGAAATCAACTCAATATCAATCGCAGTTTTATTATCAGGATTGATAACTGCTGTAGCATAATCGTGCGAATGGGAAATAGAAATATGTGATCTGCTACCAAGCAAATAAGGTTTTAAAATATCGTCTTTGATGACACCTTTATAAGGTTGATCGTAATACTTGAGCAATTGTTTGAGTACAATACGACCTGCCAAAAATTCCTTGCGTTTTTTTTCATGTCCTATTTTGTACAAATAACTGCTGTCTACATCGTTCAACTGGATGATTTCGAGCAGTTCTTCCAAAGGTTCGGTGATATGCCAAAGTCCCCAACCAAGATTGGAACGATTTAGGTATTTCTTTTCGACTAATGGCATTTTAAAGAGTTCAAAGTTCGATGTTCAACGTTCAAAGTGGAAGCGTGGTTTTTGAAACGTTTAAAATTGAGGTTCAAAGTTCAATTTTAAACGTTCAAAGTGTTCGCTTTTTCAAACATTTAAATTTGAACTTTGAACATTAAAGGCTGAACTTTGAAGCTTGAACTTTGAACTTTGAACATTAAAGTAAACAAAACAGGAACCTACGCAGGTCATCGAGATTGTGTGTATGTGTTGGAAAAATCGGGCGAGGCAAATCGCTTTTTCTCGGCTGCTGGCGATGGCATGGTGGTGCGTTGGGATTTTGAAAACCCTGACCAAGGCGAATTGATTGCCAAAGTAGATAATTCGGTCTATGCGATGGCTTTTGTGCCAGCTAAAAATTGGTTAATTATTGGCCAAAATTTCAAAGGATTGCATGTGATCGATTTGGCTACTAAAACCGAAATCCGCAACCTACATTTTACCGAAGCCGCTATTTTTGATATTCTAGTAGCCGAAAATCAGGTATTTGTAGCCTCTGGCGATGGAAAAGTTTATGTGTTTGATTTAGAAGATCTTGCACTGAAAAACGTACTTGCTTTTTCGGACAAAAGTGCACGTTGCCTAGCCTATAATTATCATTTGGGACATTTGGCGATTGGCTATAGCGACCACTCGATCAGAATTTGCGTCAACGAAACCCTGATTGAAACGATTAATTCGCACACCAATTCTATTTTCACACTCACTTATTCACCTGATGGTTCCGAACTATTAT
>JAYVIX010000241.1:0-8785 GCA_043769845.1 Cytophagales bacterium | reverse complement strand
TATTGAGAAAGATAAGATCGGCCGAATGAACATCTGAGGTAGAAGTGTAGCCATTTGCTTGCATGACTGACATCACAATTTCGGTATCAGAGAAATTCATCTGACAGCCATAAGTTTCGATGTACACTTTTCGGGTACCTGGTACATTTTCTTCGGCTGAAACACGGTATTCGGGAGTCGTTTCCTCCACGGCATTCAGTATTTCTAAGTCTTTTATTAGGGAAGCCATTGTTTTGATAATCTGATACAAAGGTAGCGAAATAGCCTAGCACTGACAACTTGGCAGTCGATTGCTTTTGGAGATTTGCGAATTGATTGTTTTCCAAAGGTGTAAAAACAAAAAGGCTAATTGATTGTGAGTCAATTAGCCTTTTTATATAAATGAATTATTAGTTATCTTTTCAATACTTTTCTGATTTCTACTTTCGAAGAAGTACTTATTTTCAATTGATACATTCCGTTTGGAAGTGTTTCAGGGATTGAAAGTTCAGAATTTGAGTTGGTTTCTTGTTCAAATACTTTTTTTCCATTTAGATCGAAAAAATCAATGTGAGCAGGAGAGGAGCTTTGAATGTATAATTTATCGTGGAACGGGTTGGGATAAATATTTAACTTCTCAAAATCAATCACTTCCATTTCATTTCCAGTCACCACGTAGCATTTGTCATTGGCTGTTTTGGGAGCGATTCCTGTATTTCCACCTGCACAGTAACCGCATGCATCAATGATAGCGGTACCATTTATGTCGTTGTTGCAATCGATTTTTGGGCCTTTTACTTCAAAATAGTTTAGATTGAAACCATCTGATAAAGCCTGGATTCTGATTTTCTTCGTTCCTTTCGTTAAATCAATTCCTTTGATTGAAACGGAAACTAACTTACTCCAACTGCCTACATTGGGCACATTTACTTGTGGGATAATGGTGACGCCATTTAGCAAGATTTTGAATTTTGTATTATCGTTGGCCGAACCGATGCGGAAGTAAAAATCGTATTTGGCTGTTGCCAATACATTTACCGAAAAATCAAGCCATTCGTCAGTCGCCCAATATCCAATTCCATATCCTCCCAAACTATCGGTAACCCCTTGAATATCTACATCATCGGTACGATATGCACCACCAGTATTTCCAGTCGAATTGTCGAAATACGATTTGTTTTGTCCACCAATATCATAATTTTCAGCTTCTATTTTTCCTGGAAGGTCAATTGGTAAACCAAAATAAGGGCCATCAGCATAAATACTCAAATAAGCTTTCTGACTGAAAAGATAGCCTAGGTAATTGCTTACTTTTACTCTGTAATAGCCTTTGCTACTTGCCGTTACAGATGCGAATATCAAACTAGAAGAAGTTGCATTTACCACATCTGTCCAAACTATTCTATCCGTACTTTTTTGCCATTGATATTTCAGTTTGTCGCCAGCTGCTATGACCGAAAGTGTAGTTTTTTCATTTGTTTTCCCGACTATGTTTTGTGGCTGGCGTGTAATTTTAGGCTCTGGAAAACATGTGGTAGAGTCTTTGGCAGGATTATTTATAATATCGAATGTTTTTGCGCCTGCAGTCGATCTATTGTTCCATGTTGCATTTTGGCAACTATATGGTTTCAACAAAGCGGATGATTCGTCTTTGTCCACAAAACTCCAAGCGCACCAACTTACTTTTATTCCAGCAGGATTTTTACCACCTAATACATCTGCAAAATTTTGAGCAGAGGCCACGTCCACAAAACCAGTTCCACTTTCTTCACTTAAGCCCCATTCGGTCGCAAAAACGGGGATTTTATCTAGTATAGTTTTTACAGTATCTAAGTTTTTGTTGTGTTGTGGCGTGCCAGCATAGTAATGATAAGTATACATCGTATTTTTTGCATTTGCACCTGTAAGCGGATTGCCCACTACGCGCCAAGGTCTGTTGCTCCAATAAGGAGTTCCTACAATAATGATCGTTTCAGGATCATTAGCTCTGATCAGCGGAATGATGATTTCGGCATATTGTTTGATGCGTGGCCAATTGACATCTTTTTCGTTGGCACTTGCACCGTATTTGTCTCTTTCGTTTGGTTCGTTACAGATTTCGTAGATCACATGTTTTTTGCCAGCATGTTTTTTAGACATATATCTCCAAAAAGCTCTTGCTTCATTTATATAAGCCATTGGGTCGCCATCGCCACTACCGTTGCCTAGAATGTGCCAGTCGATCATGCAGTACATGCCACGTTTGCCGACCTCGTCTACCATATTATCTATCCAGTTTTTCCATCTGGTGGTATCGGTCAAATATCCACCTTCATGTACGTACATGGCCAATCGGAAAATGTCTGACTTCCAATCGTTTGCAATCGCATCAAGGGAAGCTGAGTTGTAACAATTTTCGTTCCATTGTGGTCCAAAAGAACTCAATCCCCGCAACTGAACTGGATTGCCGCATTCAGAACTTAATTGTAGGCCAACTAATTTTAGTTTACCGTATTTGTCAACAGAACTTTGAGCTTGTGTTAGAAATGGCAATACTATTAGAAGTACTTTCAGTAAATTTTGTTTCATTTTAGTCAAATCAGTTTGCTAGAACAAAGCAAAAGTAGACTTTTTGCATTTATTTTTAGCACAATTGCTTGATATAAATGTACAATTACAAGTATCCAGCCATTTTATAAGTGATGTAGCCAAAGACTTCGTGCATCAATGTGTACCATCTGGCAGGAGACCAAGGGTTGGGAATAAAATTATTAAATGAAAAATTATTCTCGTATGATTGAGGTTCAACCGAAAAGGGTAATACGTGCATTCCTACTTTTTCAAAACAAGCGACCGACCTTCGCATGTGCCATCCCGAGGTCACAAGGATGAATTTTGAATCTTTATCGAAATTCTTATTGATCAATTCCAGAGAGTATAAAGCATTTTCGCGGGTATTTCGAGACTTGTTTTCATAGAGGATATCCGCTTCTTTTACTTCACATTGAATTAGAAATTGTTTCAAATATTCGGCTTCGGGTATTTTTTTGCCCATCATTTCGCCACTTCCGCCTGTGATGATGATTTTTTTTACTTTTCCCAATTTGTACAATTGCATGGCATGCGTAATCCTGTCGGGAGTGGAGCCAAAATGAACTCTATCGTCTGGCAATTTGCCAGGACTTGCCATGCCACCAAGCACAATTGCAGCCTCATAATCGTTTGATATTTGTTTATACCAAATGGGTGGGTATTCCCAAAGACGATAAATGGGGTACAATAAAAAATCGGTACTATAGAGATACAATATTAATAGACCTGAAATCAACAACGCTTTTTTTCGTTTCTGCGGAGCAAAAAACGAGGTGATAAAAAGCCCAAAAACCCAATATAAGGGCATTAATAAATAATGAAGTATTTTAGAAAGGATAAAAAACATGCTAAATTCATATTTAATAGTCGACTACTATTGCATATCGCCTGTTTTTATGGAAGTTTCTATAGTCGGTTTTAGTAATCCTGAGAAATCTGTTTGGACGTGTGGTAAGAATTCTGGGAATCGTTGGTTGATAAAATAAATCAGTTTTTCACGTAAAAGGGCTCGCAGTTCAAACGCTTTATCTGGATCTGAGGCACTTGCGGTGGCTCTTACTTGCATCGCTTTTTCGGTAAAATCGGTAATAATCAGTTTACATACATTTCCGTCCCAATTGGGTTCGGCATTTACCATTTTGATGTATTCTTCACGCAGCGCTTCTAGTGGCAGTTTGTAATCCAGATAAAGAAAAATGGTAATAGTGACAGCCGAAGTATTTCTGGTCCAATTTTCAAACGGCCGATCTGTAAAATAGGTGATCGGAAGAATCAATCTTCTTTGATCCCAAAGTTTCACCACCACACTGGTCATGTTTATTTCTTCTACTCTTCCATATTCCTTTTCGACCGAAACAAAGTCATCAATTTTTAGCGAATGATTAAACGCAATTTCAAGACCTGCCAAAATATTTGAGATGGATTTCTGAGCCGCAAAACCCAAGATAACTCCCATAATACCAGCCGAAGCAAGAATAGATGCTCCAAGTTCACGTACTTTTTCAAAACTCATCAAGACAACGGCTACCGCAACCGTAACAATGAAAATAACCAGTATTTTTTTAAAAAAAGAGACTTGAGTTTTTATTCTTTTGACTTCGCTTGGGTCGTTTTGTTGATGTTCGAAACGTACGTAGAGCATGTCTTCCAGCACGTTAGCAATCGAAATGATGATGAGCGCGATCGAGATGACGAATGCTATTCTGATTCCTTGATTCAGTTGGTCATAAAATACGATGTCCTTATTTCCATGTAAAAGGATATTGAAAAATAGGACAGGAAGAAATAAGTTTAAAGCTAGTTTTAGCCTTTTTCTAAGGCTAACAGCTAGTTTGGGATAACTCTTTTTGAGGATTTGAAATTCGATCCAAAGAAGTATAAACCTCACCGTGATAGCCATGAGGCCACTTGCGATTAGCAGAAAAGCAATTCTTGGAAAATGTGATAAAGAATGAAAATAGGTATTGAGTTGGTCAAACATTATTTTAAGAAATTATAAAAATAATCGACATCAATTTCACTTGGTTTTGGGGCGTTGTTATCCAATACATTGCCATCCTTTCCAATTAAAATATAACGAGGTATTTCGGAGATTCCGTAATTGTCGTCAATAGAATCTTCATCACCATCTCTACTAATTAGTTCGTATCCAATTAGTTTGTTTCTTTTGACCGATTTGTGCCAAGCCTGCAAATCATCGTCTACCGAGATGTTGATAAAAACGATGCGATCGTCTTTTGCCAATTGATCTTCGATTTTTCGCTGTGGAACCACTTGCTTAATACAATCGCCACACCAGCTAGTCCAGAATTTTAAATAAATTAATTTTCCTTTGAACTGATTTAGAGAAACTGTTTTTCCTGATTCATCTTTTAAAGTAAAACCTGGAGCTGGTTTGTTTTTGTGCGGAAGCCCTGTATAGGTATTTTCTTTTGATTCGAACTGAATACTTATCACCCAACCCAAAACCAGCGTGAAGATGGCTACGAAAAGTGCGGTTTTGATATATTTGCTCATAATTCGATCGTTTAAAGTATAAAAAATAAAGCCTAGCGACCCAAAGGCAACTAGGCTTGAAACGTTTTTGGCAGATTAAAGTGCTATCAAAGCCTGATTTATTTCGTCCAAAAGTTTTGTTTTATTGTCAAAACGTTTGGTTTGAAAGGCCAGTTTTTTTCGGATCGAGAGTTCCATGTCCGGATCATTTCCTCTTGCAGCTAATGTGATAAGGTCTGCTTGATAAGAATCAATTTCCATTTTTTCTCTGCGGATAAATTCTTTCATCAAGTTTACTTTTGCCTCCAATTGTTCGCGCGTGCTACGCAATTCGATTCCTGGATGCTTGCGTTTCATGGTATTTTCTAGGTACGAAACTTCGAAAAATTTATCAACTGCAGCTGTGAACCGGTGTAGAATATCTATTTTGTGTGGAGGTAATTTACCTAACTTTCTCCATTTTTCTTGAATTTCTTTGATTTTTTCAGGTGCTGAGAAATCTTTTGCTTCGATCATTTTTTCGATTTCAGCCGCCAACGATTCCCATCTAATAAAGTTTACTTCAGGTCCTTTGGCTAGTTTGTATATTCTAACTACTTCTTTTACAATACGTTTGTACTCCTTGATAACCGGATGAAGCATCGTTTTTGGCACATTGCCTACTTCTTTCCAAGCAGCCTGAATTGGTTTCAACTCGGCAGGATGCGCTTTGCGTGTCAATACATCTTTTGCCTTGGCCGTAAGCTCGGTATAGGTGTCTAGGCGTTTGATATATAATAACTGTATCTCCTCGTAAAAAGCCTTTTTTCGGCCGTAAAAATCGGCAAACAAATCTCGGAATTCGACTTCCAATGCTTCATCTACTTCTTTTTCGGCTTTACCTGTTTTGATCCATTTCAGGTTTGTATCGGTCAGTAGGGCAGTGGCCTCTTTCCAATCAGGATTTGCAATCGCAATTCGTGCTTCTTCAATTAATGCATCTTTGATCTCTTTGTTTTTGATTCTGTTTTGTTGAATCAGTCCGTCCAAACTTAGTTCGGCTTGCTCCAATTTTTTCAACAAAACTTCGAAATCGCCTAATGCATCGTACTGTGGAACAGATTCTTTCAGGTGCAACAAGCTCATTAAAAATGAACCTTTGTTTTGAGCCGTTTCAATGCTTTTTACCAGCTTCTCTACTTTGTTTTCGATGACCAAAAACCTATTTACGAAATAGTTGAGGGCGTTTTCTTCTGTATCCTTTACATCGCCAATTGCCCTGTCGGGAAAATTCCTGAAAGACTTGAGAAAAACTTTCCCTTCTTTCACATAACCAAATTGAATACTCATTCTTTATTAAATTGTTTAGGTCGGTTTCGCTGTTCGAAAAGATTCAGAAAGCGAAAGTACTGTTAGTGAATTGTTTTTAAATCTGTTTAATGCTGTAAAAATAGTCGCTTGTAGTCATAGTTCAAAAGGCAAAGAGCTATATAGGAGGCAAAAACTGATACTATTTGGTTTCTTTTTTGATACTTTTTATGAAGTACTCTGATACATGCAATTTTTGAATCTGTAAAAAACACTACTTTTGAATCTGAAAATCAAAGTCAATGAGTGCTGAAAAAATAATCTTCTCAATGGCGGGCGTGAGTAAAATCTACCCTCCCCAAAAACAAGTCTTAAAAAACATCTACCTCTCTTTCTTCTACGGTGCCAAAATCGGTGTTCTTGGTTTGAATGGATCTGGAAAATCATCTCTTCTACGCATTATTTCAGGCGAGGAAAAGAGCTATCAAGGCGAGGTGGTATTTTCTCCTGGCTATTCAGTCGGGATGTTAGAGCAAGAACCAAAGCTTGATCCTGAAAAAACGGTGCGCGATATTGTAGAAGAAGGCGTGCAAGAAGTAGTGAATTTGTTAAAGGAATTTGACGAGATCAACGAAAAGTTTGCCGAGCCAATGTCGGACGATGAAATGACGAAATTGATTGATCGTCAGGCTGTTGTTCAGGAAAAATTGGATCATCACGAAGCCTGGGAGCTAGATACCAAATTGGAAAAAGCGATGGACGCACTTCGTTGTCCGCCACAAGATGCGATTATCAAAAACCTTTCAGGTGGTGAAAAACGCAGAGTTGCGCTTTGTCGTTTGCTTTTGCAATCGCCAGACGTATTGCTTTTGGATGAACCTACCAACCACTTGGATGCCGAATCGGTGCAATGGTTGGAGCATTTCTTGCAAGAATATAAAGGAACAGTAATTGCCGTTACACATGATAGATATTTCTTGGATAATGTGGCTGGTTGGATTCTTGAACTAGACCGTGGCGAAGGAATTCCTTGGAAAGGCAATTATTCGTCTTGGTTGGAGCAAAAACAAAATCGTTTAGCGAAAGAAGAAAAAACAGAATCGAAACGTCAGAAAACCTTGATGCGTGAGTTGGAATGGGTAAAAATGGCTCCGAAAGCACGTCAGGCCAAATCGAAAGCTCGTTTGCAAGCTTATGACAAAATGGTAGGAGAGGACGCTCGCGAGAAAGAAGATAAATTGGAACTTTTCATTCCGCCAGGGCCACGTTTGGGTACGAAAGTGGTGGAAGCTAAAGGAGTTTCCAAGGCGTTTGGCGACAAACTATTGTATGAAAACCTAGATTTCTCGATTCCACAAGGTGGTATTTTAGGGATTGTTGGCCCCAATGGTGCTGGTAAAACCACTTTATTCAACCTAATCACAGGAAGAATTGCTCCCGATGCTGGAACGTTTGAAGTAGGCGAAACCGTGAAATTGGCTTATGTAGACCAAGAACACGATAGTCTTGATCCTGACAAAACAGTTTTCGAAACCATCACTGGCGGAACGGAAACGATTATGCTTGGTGGAAAATCGACCAATGCGCGAGCTTATGTGAGCAAGTTTAACTTCAACGGAAACGATCAAGAAAAGAAAGTAGGAGTACTTTCGGGTGGCGAGCGTAACCGTGTTCATTTGGCCATTACACTGAAAGAAGGAGCGAACTTGTTGCTGCTCGATGAGCCAACCAACGACTTGGATGTGAATACTTTACGTGCGCTGGAAGAAGCTTTGGAAAACTTTGGAGGTTCGGCCGTGATTATTTCCCATGATAGGTGGTTCTTGGACCGTGTCGCGACACATATTCTTGCTTTTGAAGGCGATTCGCAAGTCGTTTATTTTGACGGAAACTTTAGTGATTACGAAGAAAACCGTAAAAAACGTTTGGGCGATTCGCAACCTAAGCGTATCAGATACAAGAAGTTAGTTTAGTTTTAAATGTAAATAAAAAGAAGGTCGGATTTCGAAAAGAAGTTCGACCTTCTTGTTTCAATATTGATTTGTTGTGTATTTGTATTATGAATTCTAGTTACTATGGTTAGCTTATTTGAAAAATGGTGGGTTAAATTGTTGTTAGTTTTTTTCTTTATAGTTGTGTATATCGGATACAGGTCTTATAAAACATTGGATTTGATAGATGGAAATACAGAACTTAAACTTTACAAGAGTCTTAACAATAGTTTTGAAATCTTATTGCCAATGGAAGTAAGTAGTTTTAAAGACACTGTATATCTGGATGATAGTACTATTCATCAAACGGTTGAACTCTATTCTTGTAAAGGGAAAGAAGAAGCTCATTCAGGTAAAAATTATTACAGTCTTGCCATTGCGAGATACAATATAAATAGTGTTAACCTCGATAGTTTGGTGATTGATTCTATTGCAAATAATGGATTGAATTTTTTAATCCA
>JAYVIX010000240.1:0-7620 GCA_043769845.1 Cytophagales bacterium | reverse complement strand
CATTCAAAAGTTCGGAGTAATATTGAAATGTTTATGTGTTTTATTGAAATATTTATATGTTGGCTGCAAGTTGGGTTAAGTAACTATTGAGTGCTTTGGCTGCTTCATTATTTCCTTTAACCTTGCCATTGTCCCAAAGGCTTTCTAAAACGGTGCGTTTAATTGAAAATTCTGCTCTTTGAGAATTGACAGTTATACGGCAATAGATAAATAGTTCTTGTTTACTGCCTTTAGAAGGTCTAACAATAAAGGCTGTGCTGTACGTTGCTCTGGTTTCCATAGTTTTTACTGTTTTTTGGGTTGATTTTGTTCACCTAAGATTGTTGAAAAGGTTACCAAATACGACCAAACAGAATCAAATTAAATTATTGATTTACAATAACTTAACTCAAATTTGGTGAGCTTTTTTGAAATTTCAAAAGACTCACCGATTAACTCACCTAAGCACTGGAAACTATTGAATAATATGAGGGGGTGTAAAAACAAAAAACCCTCTAAATCATACGATTTAGAGGGTTTTAGTAAGAGTTAATACTCTCAATGTCGGGGTGGCAAGATTCGAACTTGCGACCTCCTGGTCCCAAACCAGGCGCGATGACCGGACTACGCTACACCCCGAGGTGTCTTAAATGTTTTTGTGCGGAGAGAGCGGGATTCGAACCCGCGGTACAGAATAACCCGTACGGCAGTTTAGCAAACTACTGGTTTTAGCCACTCACCCATCTCTCCAAAGCGATAAATATATTTTAAATATTGTACTAAAATGTACTCTATCTTCTTTTTTTGTTTTTTCTCAGAGCGTCTCCCTGATTGAGGATGCAAAGGTAAGAGAGTTTTTTGAATATGCACAACACTTTTCTAGCTTTTTTACAAAAAAGGAACACTTTTTATGGAGCTTCTTTCTAATTGCCTAGTAATCAAGACAAAAAGAAAACATGTTAGTGTAAAAGAAATGCAAGAAAGTAAAACTGGCACTTGGGTTTCGGATTCTATGTCGAATTGGATATAGCCATGGTTCTTTAAATACATCATCACGAGCATCAAACCATTGTTAGTGAAATGCGCAAGCACTGGTAAATGAAACTGACCTGTGGCATGATAAATGTAGCCAAACATTGCTCCTAACATCATTCGAGGCACAAAACCATAAAATTGAAAATGAATGGCACTAAATAGAAAAGCCGATAACCAAATGGCAATATGCGGATTGCCGAGTAACACTTTGAATTTGTTTTGCAAATAGCCTCGAAAAACTAATTCTTCTCCCAATGCAGGAAGCAATGCAATCACTACCAAACCGACACTGAGTTCAAACGGATTGTTAAGTGTAGTCAACATTTGGGTCAATTTCTTAAGAAAATCCTCCTTTTCAGATGCCCATTGAGCAAATGGTTCGGGCAATACCCAATGCTCATTCCATTCAATCACGACTGATACAAATGGCATCGAAACGAGCATAATAGCAATGGTAATCCCGATTAACTGAAATTTGGAATTCAAATTAGACGAAAGAAACGAACGCCAATATTTTTCCTTCCAAATAATAAACGCCATCGGGGCAGCTACAAACGACAGAAATGACGACAAGCCTTGTATGGTCAACAGTTGCATTTTCATCTCTGGATAGCGCAACGGATCGTTCATTTTAAGCATAAGCTCTTGCAATTTGAAATCATGCAATGGCAATAAAGCCACTAATGCCAAAAACTGAGACACAAACAAGGAAGCCACCACAAATACCACAAAATACCCTATTTCAAGGAACAGTTCTTTTTTATTCATAAGATGAATTATAATTAATCTATTTTAACGACGACTTTTGAAGAAATCGGTCGGCCGATGCAGGTAAGAATCAAGCCTTGTTTTTTTTCATTTTCGGAAAGAACGTCTGAGCGCGAAATATCAACTTCGCCTTCGATACAAGTGCCTATGCAAGCCGTACAAAAACCATTTGTGCAACTGTAAGGCAATCTGATACCATTTTCCTGCGCACCTTCCAAAATGCTTTTACCAGCAGCCAACAGAAATTCATGTTCTTGGTTTTGATAAAGGATTTTCACCTGCTTCTCCTCCCCTATTTCATTTTTTGCATCCTTCATCAAATTAGTCGTACTAAATTCCTCTTTTTTAATCGCACTCGTTTTAAAACCCAATTCTTTGATTGTACGTTCAGCAGTAGCCATAAAATCAGTTGGTCCACACAAAAAAAATAAGGCATCAGTTTTCGGAAATTGATTCAATTCTGAAATCAAATCCTTCAAAAGTTGCTCATTTATTCTTCCACGAAATCCTTGCCAATTGACTGTAGGTTTAGTTAGAATATGTACCACTTTTAGTCGATCTTGATAATCAAGTTCGAGATCATCTAACTTGGTCTTGAAGATAATAGACGCTTCGTTTCTGTTACTAAAAATCAGATTGATAATAGACTTCGGTTCCTTCAGCAAAATAGTTTGAAGAATGGAAAACAGCGGAGAAATACCACTTCCAGCAGCTATCAGGAAATATTCTTTTTTATTAGAAAGTGAGAGTTCAGGAACGAAAATACCTGTTGGATGCATACTTTCAAGTACGTCTCCAATTTTTAAATGATCAATCAAGTAATTGGATCCCAATCCGTTTGCAACTCTTTTGACCGCCACTGCTGGATGTTTGTCTTTGACTGGCACGGTGCACAATGAATACGACCTTCTTACTTCATTCCCTTTCAGATTCAGCAAAAAAGTAAGAAATTGACCTGGCTTATAGAATACCGTACTTCCTGCCACATTTTCAAAATAGATAGTACAGGTATCTGGCGTCTCCCAGTTTTTTTGGACAACCTTCAATTTTAATTCACTCATAAATAAAACTCAATCACAATTTTCGATCCTGAAAGATGCAAAGTACGCAAAGGAATAGTAGTAATAGAAAGAAATAAGCACTAGAAAGCCTCAAAAAGAAAACTGACTTTTATTAGTTTTTCTTACGACACACAAACATTTAGGACAAAAATATTCGCAATCGGTTTTCCGCTTTCGCAAAAAAATCCAATATTTACCTCAACTTTAAAGCCATTGGGACAAAACGTTTCACATACTGACCCTGAAAAAAACGCCAAATTCGTCAAAGAGTTCATACCCTATTTGAAATCTTTGTACAATTTCGGCTATCGTCTAACGCTTGACGAAGACGATGCAAACGACCTTGTGCAAGATACCTACATGAAAGCGTTTCGCTTTTATGATAGTTTCGAACAGGGAACGAATTCTAAAGCATGGTTGTTCAGGATTTTGAAGAACAGCTTTATCAACGAGTACAGACGTAAGGCAAAACTTCCTGGCAAGGTTGATTATCAGGACGTAGAGGCTTATTACAACTCGGATGATGTAGACGAAATGATTACCCCTGACTTGCGCGTAGAATCGGTGCAAGACATGATCGGGGACGAAATCACTCGTGCGCTGAACTCGATAGATGCCGACTTTAGGCTGGCAATTATTTTGTGCGATATTGAAGGATTTACCTATGAAGAAATGGCCAAAATATTGGACATTCCGATTGGTACCGTCCGTTCTAGATTGCACAGAGCTAGACAAATGCTAAAGGAAAAACTGGCTGAATATGCCAAGGGCTTAGGCTACAAGGTAGAAAACTAATTTTAGGTCGTTTCGTACAGAAAAAGAAAAACACAAAGGGCGTATGTTTGATTTTATAGGTAGTTGGTTCAGATCCAGAGAGAAAAAGGAGGATGACAGGAAGAAATTCTTTGAAGCCGTACATTTAATGTTGGATGGTGAAGCAACTCCTGAACAGAAAAAATTGGTCATGGACAAGATCAGTTGTTGCCAGTTTTCAAACAGCAAGTTTGAACTTGAAAAATGTTTAAGAGACAAGCTGAAATCGCTCAATTGCTGCAAAGAAATGCCAAAAGATTTAGATCAGGCTATTATTCAGAAATTATCATCCCCACAAGTTTAAGTTCATTCTAATTATCTCCGGAATGCCTGGCAAGCTCCTCATTTTTTCAGCTCCATCTGGTTCAGGAAAAACAACTATTGTACAACATCTTCTAAAAGCCATTCCTTCGATTGGTTTTTCGATTTCAGCCACTACGCGTGCGCCCCGTGGCGAAAAAGAAGTAGATGGAAAAGACTACTACTTCCTCTCTCAGCAAGATTTTGAGAATCGAATTGCAAATGATGAATTTGCTGAATGGGAAGAAGTATATCATGGTACATATTATGGTACTTTAAAAGCTGAGATAGAACGATTATGGTCGGCAGGAAAGAATGTGATATTTGACGTAGATGTGATTGGTGGATTAAACCTGAAAAAAGTGTATGGAGAAAAGGCATTAGCTGTTTATGTCGATATTCCAGATTTCGATCACCTAGAACAGCGTTTGCGTTTTAGAAATACCGAAACAGAAGACAAAATCGAACAAAGATTGGATAAAGCCAAAACCGAAAGAGAATTCAGAAATCAGTTCGATACGATTCTTTTAAACGCCAAATTAGAAGAAACGCTCGTGAAAGCAGAAGAGTTGGCTGGTTCGTTTTTGTAAAAAAATAAGCATTTGAGTGAGCAATTAATATGAATTAAAATTCATATTAATTGCTCACTCTTTTTATCCGTGTATCGTTTCCTTTTTGCCATAGTTGAGGATAATACTGTCTTCGTAGGCCAACCAATCTTTCCAGCGTTTTTCTACATCTAGTCCCACACCATATTTTCGGGCATAGCCAAGAAAAACTGTGTAATGGTTGGCTTCACTTACCATTAGATCAAAATAAAACATAGCCAATTCTGGATCTTGAATATTTTCAGAAAGTACTTTGAAACGCTCGCAACTTCTGGCTTCGATCAAGGCAGCAAAAAGCAAACGATCAATAAACGATTGTTGACGACTGCCATCTTTTTTCATGAATTTGAAAAGTTCGTTTACGTAATCGTCTTTACGCTCGCGACCTAGTTTCAGGCCACGACTTTTGATCAGTTCATGCACCATCTCAAAATGCTCTAATTCCTCTTTGGCTATGGCAATCAAATCAGTCACCAAGTCGGTATGCTCCGAATTGTTGGCAATGATTGTGATGGCGTTGGTGGCCGCCTTTTGTTCGCACCAGGCATGGTCGGTAAGTATTTCCTCTATATTCGATTCTACTATATTTACCCAACGTGGGTCGGTCGACAATTTCAATCCAAGCATTGTATCTATCTTTGAAGCCTAAAATTAGCCAATTCACAGTTCAAAGTTTCATGTTCAACGTTCAAAGTGTACGATTTTGAACTTTAAACTTTGAACGTCAAACTTTGAAAATATGAAAACAGCTCAAGTACTTGTCATAGGTTATGTATGGCCCGAACCGAATTCTTCGGCTGCTGGTGGGCGTATGATGCAGCTCGTACAACTATTCAAAAAACAAGGTTGGGAAGTGACTTTTGCTTGTCCGGCTTCGGAAAGTGAGCATATGAGCGACCTTGCCTCAATCGGGATTCAAAAAGCGAAAATTGAACTGAACAACGAAAGCTTTGATCGGTTTGTAGCTGCGCTGAATCCTACAATTGTTTTGTTTGACCGATTCATGATGGAAGAACAGTTTGGCTGGCGTGTGGCCGAACACTGTCCTGATGCCATTCGGATGATTGATACGGTTGATTTACATTTTCTGCGAAATGCCAGACAAGTTGCCTTGAAAGAAGGTCGCAAAATGACTCAAGCAGATTTGCAATCCGATATGGCTAAACGTGAGATAGCCAGCATTTTACGTAGCGATCTTTCACTTATTATTTCACAATATGAAATGGAACTCTTGAAAGAAACGTTCCGGATTAATGTGGATCTTTTGTATTATTTGCCCCTCTTGGTGCCGTCTATTACCGAAACCGATATGCATACTTGGCTGCCATTTGAAGAACGCAAAGACTTTGTGTTCATCGGTAACTTTTTGCACGAACCTAATTGGAATGCTGTTCAATATTTGAAAGAAACGATTTGGCCACTGATACGCAAACATTTGCCAAAAGCTGAACTGCATGTTTATGGTGCATATCCGCCACAGAAGGCGATGCAAATGCACAAACCTGCTCAAGGATTTTATGTAGAAGGTCGTGCGGAAGATGCGCAAGCGGTCGTAGCCAAGGCTAAAATATGCCTTGCTCCTCTCCGATTTGGAGCTGGAGTAAAAGGCAAACTTGCCGAAGCCATGCAATGTGGTACACCTAGTGTCACAACAGATATTGGAGCCGAGGGAATGAGTGGTAATTTACCTTGGAACGGTGCGATTGCTAATACGCCCGAAGAAATTGCCCTATCAGCAGTGCATTTATACACCGATGTAGTCGCTTGGAAGCAAGCCCAACAAAATGGTATCAAGATTATCAATACTAGAAATGCAGAATCATTACATACTGAAGTTCTGATAGATACGATAGAAGCTTCTATTTTAGATTTAAACAATAGACGTTCCAACAACTTTATCGGTTCCCTACTTTTGCATCATACTATGACGAGTACCAAATACATGTCGCGTTGGATAGAGGCCAAAAATAAATGAGTAATTTTTAATTTTAATGCTATGGATTTACTTCTAGTGTAGCACCTGAGGTTTTGTCTATTGTGAGCATTGCACCATTCGTAGTATTTATGCTGATTGTTTTGCATTTGGCACTTGTTGCTCCAGCTATTGTGGGTTGGTTGTTGGTTGTGCCTGGGATATTAACTACTGAAGTGATACTTGGCACGCTAAATCTATCCCAATTACAAGGGGAAAACCAGTCTGTACTTTCATTTCCTGTCCAATTCCATGTAGTACCTGAAGGAAGAACAATTGGTTTACATACCGAATCAGACTTTACAGCACCTGGTGCGATCCAATTGGAGACGGCATTTTTCAATGCAAAACCTGTTAATGTTCCATTATTGTTATTACCGCTGGAATCAATCGCAATTTTATCTGCTGGTGCAGAATTGTCCCCTCCTGCAATACTCTGGTTAAAACTATATTGAGCTAAAAGACCTGCTTTATTTGCAAGATTATCACAATGCATGTTGTTTTTGATTTCGGCTTCGCACAATACACGAGACCAAATCTGCACCTCGTCCAACATACCATTCCAATACAGATCTCCCGATTCGCTCCCTATTACGAGATTGGCACTAGAAGCAAGGATTGGACCTACACCATCTGTCACATAAACAAGTTTTCCATCTTTATAAAATTTCACTCCACCAGATCTATCTTCGTATGTCACGGCAATATGGTACCACTTATTGAGAGATAGCGTATTCTCAGGCGATTTTAAATCCAATTTCCCATAAGAAGTGAACCAGATTTCTTGTTTTAGCGTGACACCAAAGCCAAACCCCACCACAGGGTTTATATTTTGCTTATCAATAATTTTCTGGTTTAATTGATTATCTTTGTTGAACACCCAAGCCGAAAGTGTAAAGTTGTTGGAAAGATCAAACTTGTCATTGTTTGGAACGGTAATTTGGTCATTCACCCCATCAAAATCCAAGGCTTCACCAGGAGCAGTGAGTTCTGTACAACCTAAACTTGCATCGGTTATTGTCCAGTTTTTACTACTTATTAACAAAGCCCTTGCAGCATCTCCTTTACAATATTTCAAATTTAA
>JAYVIX010000239.1:0-9714 GCA_043769845.1 Cytophagales bacterium | reverse complement strand
ATGGTCATGATGGAATAATGTAAATGAGGAGATTTACCGACAGCATTTCCAGTTGCACCGACCGTTCCAATGATGCTTTTAGTATTTACTAATGTAAATCTTGAAGTTTTAATCGTCTGTAAATGAGCATAATAGTGTAGTCTCCATTTCGGACCAAGTATTAACAAAATATTGCCACCCATGCTGATTTGTCCACAATAAATGACAAGTCCTCTTGTCGAAGAAGTAATTATTGTCCCTTCTTTGGCAAAAATATCAACCCCTTTATGTGTGACTGATTTTCCCCAAGGATAATACCAAAATGATTTTTGATTGTAGCTCGTTTTGGTAGCACCTTCCACTGGCATGGAAAATTTTTGAGGAATCATAAAACCAACAAGGATAATCATCAGGATGATTAAACCTATTTTTCTCTTATAATTCAGAACTAGTTTCATTTAAAATACAGAAAACTAAACATTTAAAAACCCAAATATAAACCATCTGTGCGCCCATCAATCGGATAAAAAATCAGCTCGCAAGAATGCCCTGATTTCTCGCGACCATCCTGCAAACTAAAACGATAGCTGTGCAAAGGACAAACAATTTCGCCCAAATCATTCACAAAGCCGTCTGATAATGATGCACCAGCATGTGGACATTTGCCATTGAAGGCCTTGATTCCTGATTGGTTGCGGAATAAACAAACGCGATGATGACCAATAGCAACCCTAAAAATGGTGTCGAGAACTAATTTGCTTTCAGCTTCTTCGATCGAGTTGAATAATTTGATCCACTGCATAGACTACTTCAAATATTCCAAACTGCTATACGTATAAAAGGAGGTGTTACCAGCTTTTACATCGAAAGTAAAGGGTACAATTTCGTTGCCAGTGTCGCCATTAGTTTGTAAACTAGCTTGTTGAGTGCCTTCGGGCAGAATTAGTCTTGTATAATAAATACTGTGAGGGAGCGTTTGCCAGTTGCGCGTGTCGGCACTTTCGGACATGGCATTGAAAACACCAACCAAAGCTCCCACGTTCTGGTTTTGCGTCCTGATTTGAGCTTCCAGCGCCTTCTTTGTCGCAAAACGCAATAACGATTTCCCAAGCTCGGTTACCATTCTGTCTTTCAAACTCTTGAATGCCAATTGGCTGACATCCTGCGCCAATTCCAGTTTTGTAGTGACGCCAGACACATTCAAGGTCGCATTTGTATAAAAAAGGGATCGCTCGACATATTTTGGAAACACCACACGATAAAGATGTAGGTTGCCAAAACCCTGATTTTGATAATCGAGATCTGAAATGTAAAAGGCGAACGAAAGTCCAAGTTGTTGATTCACAAAGTTATAATACCCCCCAGTACCTTTGACCAAAGTAAAATCGATCGACCATTGGTCTTTTACAGGACACAATCCATTATTCCAAAACAAGATCACATCGCCTTTTCCTTTATAATCAATTGGTTTAAAAGTTGTTCCGAATTCTTTTTCGTAATGTTTTACTTCGTCAATTAAACCTGTTAGATAGGCAGATCTGAGCAAATCCTTTTTCAGTTGATCAGGAACGAAAATATTGAAAAATTTCGCATATTCTCCTTCATACACATGCAAGGCATTCCGATAGGCAATAAAAGCATTATTGAAATCATCATTTGCTTGGTAAATAATGCCCATCAGATTGTGCGCAAAAGCATCTTCGGTGAGTTTGTTTGCCGAAGTGTATTTGGCATTCATCTGCGTCAGTTTGATATTCATGCGCTTCGCCTCTACCAAAGCCGCCTCTTTCTGGCCTAATTTCAAATAATTGATTGCTTTATAATAATGAATCATCATCAATTCGTGGCTCTCGGGCTTGTACACCACAAAGTTGGGGTTTAATAAAAATGCCCCAACTTCATTGGCATAATTCATCTGATAGTCCTCTCCTATTCTAAAAGCTTGCTCGAACAAGGCGTTACTTTCTTTGTATTTATCTAGCAATGAAGCTACTACGCCTTGGTTTACCTTTTGCAGAAAAAGTGTTTTACGTACTTTTTTATCTTTGATTGTGCTCAAAAGCTTTTCGGCTTCTTGTATTTTGCCACTTTCAAATTTAGTCTGAAAATCCAGATTTTTTTGATAGTAAGACAAGCAAGACGAAAGAAGAACCGCAATTGGCAGAAAAAAGAACAAAAATCGATAGCGCATCTTCAATAATTTTGCTCGAAATGAAAGAAAAAGTCTATCAAGGTCGTAGCAAAAGCCAACACCTTGATAGATATATAAAAATAATTAAATTAATTTTGAATAAGCTTTTTGATTTCTCTATCGCCAATCCAAACAATTTCATTGGTTTCCATGTCGGTCAATTCCAGATTTACTTTATAGAAAGTCGTTCTTTTTTTATTATAAACATCTGTAATCGAGTTGATTGTGCCAAACATCATAAAATCAGCTCCCATTTCTTTGCCCCATTTTTTGGCTGTTTCTGGAGAAGCATATTGGCCTTGATCGGCACGTTCAGCACGTACTTTTTCACGAAACTCGCTATTTTGAACCACACGAATCTTTCCAGAATTGATAAATTCCTTTTCAACATCTTTAATAAAAACATCGGCTTCGATATGTTCGCTGCTTTTATTGGTGACAATTCCTACGATTACAGTCGGTTTTTTGCCTTTTTTATTGAAATACGTCTCGCGCCAAGGACGGCCGAGAGCATCTTTTATCATTTCCTGTGCAACCAGTTTGGAATCAGTATCGTTCCAATTGCCACTCAAGTCGATTTGCTTGTCGGGACTTACACGTGTAATGGTACGTTTGGTACAATCAGTAAGGGTCAACAAACTGATAGCCAGTACAGAAATGGTAATTCGTTTCATCTTATTTAGATATTTGAGTACAAATTTATTTTTTATTGAATGAAGAAGATAGTTTAGGTAGTTAATTATTAATTTGTTGTAAAATCTGTCAAACAACCTAAACCTTTACCTTCGTTTGTGGATCGTAAGCATCTCGTAAACCATTACCCAACAAGTTGAATGCCAGCACCATAAGGCAAATACAAGCACTTGGAAGCACAATAAGATGCCAACTATTGCGCGTTCCGATCGAATGAAAACCTTCATTAATCATCATTCCCCAAGAAGGCATCGGTGGTTGTACGCCTAAACCAAGAAAACTCAAACCTGCTTCTACCAAAATGGCGTTGGCAAAATTGGAAGTGGCAATCACGATAATTGGCCCTGTGAGGTTGGGCAAAATGTGTTTCCAAATTATCCGAATATTGCCCAATCCAAGGGCTTTTGCCGCTTCGATATAGCTTTTTTCTTTCAGTCCCATGATTTGTCCACGTACCACTCGCGCTACTTCTACCCAAGTAGTTAGACCAACGGCTACAAACGACACCCAAATTCCTTTGCTCTGAAGGGCTAAACTGATCGCTATCACCAACATAATGCTTGGGATAGACCACACGACCGTCATAAGCCAAAGAATAAACTTGTCGTAAAAACCTCCAAAATACCCAGCCAAAGCCCCTAAACTAACGCCTACCAATAATGAAATAAGTACAGAAATGAAACCAATAGAAAGTGAAATACGAGTTCCGAAAAGCAAACGACTCAGCATATCACGCCCCACTTTGTCGGTACCGAGCCAATAGGTTTGTTTTTTAACGTGCGTGGAAATAAATTCTTTCTTTAAATCCTCTAAACCAATCGTTTGGATATTTTCGTTTAGGTCAAGATACTGAATAATATTGCCTGTTTTTAAGTAATTCGCACCATGACTTTCGGCTAGTTTTTTCGAATCGCCTACGAAGATATTGCGCATGGCATGAACTAAAGAAATATCGTCTTTTCGCCTCAATTTACCATATTGGATGTAATGCAGGTCTGCGCCTTCGAACCAAAAAGTATCAATTGGCATAAATGTGACCTCTTTTTCTTGTCCGAGAAACAATTTTTCAAAAAAACCGACCTTGGCTATTTCGATGTTTTTATTCAGCGTGATGTATTTGACACTAAACCCAGGCGTTTTCTTTTGAATCTGAACCGCTCCTTCGTTGGCGTTGGGCGAATCGTCTGGCATGACATAATAGCCCATCAAAGTCACCAACATCGAAAGCGCAATGATACAAAGACCGAAAATGGCTGGTTTGTTGCGAAATAACCTTCTGCGGAAATAAAAAGAATGCGACTTAGAAACTTCCATCAAATCTGATTGTGTGTCAAAAGTCCTTGTTTTGTGACATTGAAACGAACTAATTTGCAACGTTCAAGATACACTTCTTTGTTCAGAATTAATTCATTGTCTTGAAGATCGAGCACTTTAACCCACTTTTTTTCGATCAATTCCCAAATAATATTAGTGATATTTAATTCATTTATTTTAAGAGTTTTTGTTAATTCCTCTATACTTTTGATGAAATAAAGCTCGTCTAAAAGGTCAAATTCTAAATCTGTCATTATTCTAATTCAATTCTCGGCCTTTCCAACTGTAGTTTTTTCCTCGTGATATTAGTCCGAAAAAAACTACGTAAGGACTGTAAATAATCTGTAAAACGCCAAATCCCAGCAAATTTATTCTTTTGCCAAGAAATTTCATGACACTTGTGATAAAAACAAATTCCAAAACGATTTTTATTGCTAAAGAGATCAGAAACTGGTTTAAGTATTCAGTATAAAAACAAACCAAAATACCTGCTGAAATCCAAAAAACGTGGAATAGGAAGATAAATAAGGCAAATGCTTTGGTTCGATACAGGAGGTATTTTTCCCATTTACCAGCCCATCTTTTTCGTTGTTGAAAAAGTGCTTTCAATGTTGTTACAGCATCAGTTGTTACGATGGAACCATTCGATCGCACAAAGGCCACACTTTTTGGGTGTTGCGCAAATACTTTGTGAAGCAAGAGTTCATCATCGCCCGAGGCCGCTTTTTTAGCCGTTTCAAAACCATTTACATCATCGTAAACACTTCGCCTGATGGCCATATTGGCACCGTTGCACATGGTCGGAATCCCGATTTTGAGACTTGCCAAGCCAGAACCAAGTAAAGCCGCCTGTTCTTGAGAGAGTAATTGTTCAAGAAAATTGCCGTCTTCATATCGAATACTTCCGATTGCCAATTGGATTTCATTATTTCTGAACGGCTTTATCATTTCTCCGACCCAAGTGGCTGGCATACAGCAATCTGCATCGGTAAATAACAAAATATCAGCATTGCTATTTTGAATTCCGAGGCGTAAAGCGTCCTTTTTCGGAGTGGAAGATCGGGTTTCGAGATTGAGTAAACGTATTTTTAATTCTGAAATCGATTTGAAATCCGTTATTAGTTTTGCGGTTTTATCTTCGGAATGATCGTTTATGAGGATTATTTCTAGCAAATGTTTTGGATATGTTTGCTGGTCAAGACAATGTAGTAAATCAATAATTTTACGTTCTTCATTTCGCGCTGCAATAATGACCGAAACAAATTTTATTTGATAAGGTGTTGATTTATAAACTTTTGAAGAAATCCAAAAGCTGATTGCCACGATCAGAAATCCAATATAAATCGCAAAAAGTAGGTAGATCGGAACTAGCAAAATAGGTAGTTCAATTTTGTTTTCAACAGAATAAAAGTGCCAAGCAAGGAAGGCAAAAAGATATTGATGCTCCAAACCCACAAGCTGCCCGCAATCACGACCGATTCGGGGAGGCCAATTGTTGGTAGAAAAAGTAAAGCGGCAAATTCGCGCACACCAAGGTCGCTCAGGAAATTGAAACTTGGCATGAGCGATTTGGCCATAAAAACGAGCGAAAGCACCATTGCTAGTTTTTCCCAAGATTGGTCGACATTCAAAAAGTATAGAACAAGAATAAATTGGGTACTAAAAATCAGGTATCGAAGCAATGAAAAAAGAAAAATAAGAAGGGCTTGTTTAGATTTTACTAATCTAAATCCTTTTGTAATATCTTGAAAATAAACTTGTTTTTGTAGCTTTTGAAAAAGTAAAACTAAAATTAACGAACCAATTATAATAGATAATAATACATGTGTATGATTTATTTCGAAAGAGAAAAAGTGGTGTCCTAAACCAAACGCTCCTAGCAGAAATGCAAAGAATGTGATGCTCATTTGTGCAGCCTGACATACGGACACTAGGCTAATTACTTGTATTTTATTCAAACCAGCTTCTTCTAAATTCACTAATCGGCCTGCGAAATGACCCAGATTTGCTGGTAAAATCAGGTTTAGGGCTTGTCCAGTCACAATTCCTTTTATAGATTTTAGAATAGAAATTTTTGCAACACCTTTAGTTGCCTCGCGCCATTTCAAGGCCTCAAATAGTAGATTTAAAGGAAGTAAAAGGAAAGCCAAAATAAGATAAATGCCTTTTGTACTAAGTATAAATGTTTGAAAATAAGCAGATTGACTAGTAAAAAAGTCTTCCATCTGACCAATTTTATAGGCCATGTAGGCCAATATAGCCACAAAAAGAGCAAGTTTTAGTCCTTTGAAAACTTGCTCGAATGGAAACGATATGGAATTGCTTGGAAGCACTTTGAGAATCTTGCGAACTTCCTGCAAGTTATGCTTTTATGTTGTTACATTCCTTATACCATTCTACAAAACCTCTCAATCCATCTTTAAAAGGCATTTTTGGCGCATATCCGAGCAATTTTTCTGCTTTGGCAACACTTGCATACGTGATTTCGACATCTCCGGCTTGGGTTGGTTTCTGGATAATGTTTTCAGTTTTTCCGCTCAATTCAAAAAGCAACGAAATGAGTTCTTTTAGTTTGACTGGATTACGATTTCCGATATTGATTATTTCGTAAACTCCTTCATTTTCAAATAAATACTTCATAGCAAGCACAAAACCATTTACCACATCGCTCACATGTGTATAGTCGCGAGCGGTGCTACCATCGCCATACATTTCGATTGGTTCTCCGTTTTGGATCAGTTTGGTAAACTTATGGATCGAAAGGTCGGGTCTTTGCCGTGGGCCGTATAGCGTGAAAAGTCTTAAATTTAATATATCTATTTGATAAAGTTGGTGGTAAGTATAATTCATCAATTCGCCACTTCGTTTGGTAAAAGCATAAGGCGAAATAGGGCCATCTACTTTTTCAGTTTCTTCGAAAGGCGTTTCTTTATTGTTTCCGTAAATAGAGGATGATGAGGCGAATACATATTTTTTAATACCTCGTTCGCGCAAGAATTCCAACAGATTCATCGTTCCGTTGATATTGACCGAAACGTAATCGTGCGGATTTTTCACCGAAGGTAAAACCCCAGCTTTTGCCGCAATGTGGACAAGAATGTCCCAATGGCCAACGATGGCATTAAGCTGATCTGCGTTTCGTATATCCAATTCCAATAGATTGAAATTGGGATTGGACATACAAGTTGAAATATTTTTTCGTTTGATCTCTTCTGCGTAAAAAGGATCGAAATTGTCAATTCCTGTTATTGAATGACCTTCTGCCAATAAGAATTCCGCCAAATGCGAACCCAAAAAGCCAGCAACACCTGTAATAAGAATTGATTTCGACAAAAGTAACGTGATTAGTGTTAGAAAAGGTAAAGTTAACAACAATACGATTTCCTAATCAACAAGTTTTCACATTGAACGCATAGCGGCCAAAATCGCATTCACGCTATCTGTAGATGGTTGCGCAAGGCATGAATCTACTTTTCGTTGCATTTTTTTCAACAATCGGTATTCTCGTTCTGTCGAATTGTATATATTAGTTTCATGGCTGGCTTCGTTGTAGGCCAGGCGAGTGATTTCCAAATGAGTAAAGGTTGGTTTCATAAGCATTTTTATGTTTTTCTAATATTTTTTTAAGGTTGATAAGCGCATACCTCATTCTGCCAAGTGCTGTATTGATGCTCACTCCTGTAGCTTCAGCAATGTCTTTAAAACTCATGTCGGCAAAATGCCTCATAGTTAGTACATCTCTTTGTTCTTCAGGAAGTTGGGCAATCAGTCTGCGCACCATGGCACTTTCATCTTGTTCGATTTGTACCGATTCGGCATCCGTATCAGTAAAATTAAACGAACTGAAAAATGGGCTTCCACTGTCCATTACGATTTGTGGCTGACGTTTGTTTTTTCTAATATGGTCGATGGCAATATTTCTGGCCACACGAGCAATCCAAGGAAGAAATTTGCCGTCTTCGTTGTATTTTTCTTCTTGAAGTAGGCGCAATGCTTTGATGAAAGTATCTTGAAAAAGATCTTCGGCCAAATACCTGTCCTTGACTATAATCAAAATACTGGTAAATACCTTTGATTTATGTCTTGTCAGTAATTGGGCAAACGCACTCTGATTACCATTCTGGAATAGCGACACTAATTCAGCGTCACTAGTTAGGTTTAGGGCTTTATTCATTACTACGATCACAAATTAAATAACGTAGAATTTTATGCCATATTGTGCGAGGGGGGAAATATTTTGTTTGAAAAGCGTAACCTTTTGCAAAGATCAACAATGTTGCATTATATCCAAGGATGAGCGTAAAAAAATCTATAATTTCTGGTAATTGTTTTTTGATATGGCATTTCCAGCCTTCTGCGCTATCTTGCGAGCCGAACAATGGGCGCATTCAAAAAATACTTCCAAGACCTCTCAGAAGGCGTTTCTTCTTCCTTGTTAGGATTGAAGTTGACATTTAGGCACATGATTGCTGCACGAAAAAAAGTACAGCCTAAAAGTCTTGAGTCTGATAATTATTTTGCACAAGATACTGGTATTGTTACACTTGAATATCCCTACGAAGCTATTCCTGTACCAGACAATGGTCGTTATCGACTTCATAACGAGATTGATGACTGTATCGTTTGCGATAAATGTGCCAAAATCTGTCCCGTTTCCTGCATTGATATTGTGGCCATCAAATCGACAGAAGAGATTGGGTTGACTTCTGACGGAAGTTCTAAACGATTGTATGCGGCCACGTTTGACATCGACATGGCCAAATGCTGCTATTGTGGTTTGTGCACCACGGTTTGTCCGACAGAATGCCTCACGATGACTTCTACGTTCGATTATTCGGAGTTTGATGTGCGTAATATGAACTATCATTTTACTGATCTAAGTCCCGAGCAAGCCCTTGAAAAACAGCAACTTTACGACCAAAAACAAGCTGAAAAAGCGGCAGCTAAGTTAGTTCATAGTCAACAGTCGATAGTGAATAGTGAGCCGACTATAAATAGTGAACAACCCAAACCTGCTTTTAAACCGAAATTTCCAGTTTCGAAACCTGCGTCAGTTACCAGTGAACAGTCAGCAGTGATCAGTGATCAGTCTGTTGTGAGCGATGCAGAAAGCGTTGTACCTCAGGCCAAGCCCGTTTTCAAACCAAAAATGCCAACTCCAAAAATTCCTACGAGTGAAAACGTAGAAAAAACGGAACCTATAGAGGAAAAAATAGAAAACTCGGCACATAAAGAAAGCGAAGCTCCGAAACCAAAGCCCGTTTTCAAACCAAAAATGCCAGCTCCGAAGATTCCTCCTATTGAAAACGTTGAAAAAACAGAGCCATTGGTAAAAGTAGAGAACTCAGAATCTATTGTTGAACCAATCATTGAAAAACCGAAAGTGGTTTTCAAACCTAAAATGATGGTTCCAAAGATTCCACCTAAAAAAACTGATTCTAAAAACTAAGGCTTCGTTGGGTGCGTAGCACCAACAATGAAGCCAGTGTTGAACGGAAGCTATGGTAGCGGTGAGGTTGGTATGCACTTATCGTGCG
>JAYVIX010000238.1:0-2853 GCA_043769845.1 Cytophagales bacterium | reverse complement strand
TAGGTTCGAGTCCTATTCCCGCTACGTTTAAAAAGTTTTAGCTTTCATGACACTTATCTGTCCTATTCCACATAATAAAAGGCGACAAGTCAAACTTAACAGTTTCTTGTCGCCCCTCTTTATTTTGTGTGTAATAGATAATAGCCACTGATTCAAGTCGATGGCTATTACTAATTACTCAAAAATCACATTTTCAACTACCCATTCTATTCGTAGGTTTTTGTACGAATCGCTTATGTATATTTTGTTGTTGCCATAAAAATCTGAAACAGTAATAACGACTGGTAATTTCAAATACCCTTTTGACTCAATCGTTTTGTCGACTGACATGGTTAATACTTTCGTTTTGTTGCCAAAAAGATCCACAAATCTCAATTCTCCTTTGAACGCCTTTATTTTACGTCCTAGGTTATTGAATGAAATGATGTATTCGAGATGGTTTGTTTTTTTGCTGTAAACAAAAGTATCAATGCTGGCAACGATTGAGTTTTGTAGTTCCTCAATTAGCTCCAAAGAATCGCGCATGAGGCCTTCTTTGCTTCCTTTGGTTTGAATATGCATTTGGTCTTTCCACTTTTTGTCCGACTTGGCCTGATTCAAAATATCACGGTAGGTAAAGCCAAGTTCTAACACTTGAGGCTCTAGAAGTTTATTATCAACCATGTATTCGGCCATTAGTTTGGCTTCGGCAGTGTCGATTTTCTCTGTCAACACGATTCGTTTGAAATCGTCAAGCGAAGTTTCCATTTCATATTCTTTGTCCAAAGGACTCATGCAGGAAACGAGACCTAAAAACGGAATAATATATAAAATATTTTTCATTTTATTTGGGTTGAATATTTAAAATTTCGGCCAATGCTTTTTTGATTGATTTGCAAACGCTATCAAAAGGCAAGTCGTTTTCGTCCTGTCCAAATGGATCTTCGATTTCTTCGCCTATCACTTCTAGGCCAGCCATGGCATAAAATACTAACATTACGATCAGAATACACCAATAACCAAGATCATGAATGAAGCCAAAAGGCAGAATCAGAATAAAAAAGAACAAGAATTTTTTCAAGTGAATACTGTAAGAAAACGGAATCGGGGAAGTATGAATCCGTTCGCAACTACTAACTACCTCCGAGGCTTCGTCTATGTGCTTGCTTAGTTCGAGGAATTGCACATCAGTAATAACATTTTTGCGGTATAATTCGCTGATTTTATTATTTATAAGAATCAAAAACTGATTAGGTACATGATATTTGGTTTTTAGATTTTCGATAAACTCGGGCGTGAGATTGATCAAGTCTTCAAACTGAATTTTATCTCTTAGGCTATCTTTCAAACTAAAAGCATGGTTCACCATCATAGTAAAAAAGAATTTTCGGTTTTCTTGATCTTCTGGCGAAAGGTAAGAATTGATTTTAATTGACAAATTTTTCATGTTATAGCCCAGCTTACTTAGTAGTTTGCGGCCTTCCCACCACCTATCGTAGGCGGTATTTGTTCTGAAAACGAGCAACAAACCCAACACAATTCCCAACATCGAAAAGATATAGGATGGCGGTTTGAAGTCGACATGAAAGACTTCGCTTTCGATATAGTCGCACAGGAAAGCATATGCTCCAACGATCAACATGCTAACAGACAGACGTTTGAGTGTTCTTGTCTTGTGAAAATCGAAAATGATTTTAAACCAAAGTGAATCTTTCATACTCTTCCTTCTTCAAAAATGGATTTTACAGATTTGCGTATCACCAAACAGATCGAATCGATAGGCAAATCGTTCTGGTCGTATTCAAATGGATTTTGTATTTCGTTGCTGATGATTTCGCAGCCAGTAAAAAAGTAGAAATAGATGACTAACATCAAAATCACCCAAGCGTTGAAATCGTGAATAAAGCCAAATGGCAAAATGAGTGTGTACATCACCAAGAAAACTCGGATCAAATACAAATATGAGAAAGGTGGATCAGTTTTTCGGATGGCATCGCATTGAGCGAGTAATTCGTTGATTTTAGCCAAGTGTTTTCCTAGTTGTAAAAATTCAACTTTACTGATCTTATTGCCTGTATATAAGTAGTTTATACGATCGCTAATGACTTGAGTAATGGCATTGGGTACATGCTGGCTGTTCATGACAAATGGCGTACAATTGGCCAAAAGTGTACGATCAACTTCGCCCCGCAAATGTCCGTTGATGGCGATTAGTAAGTTCTGCAACATGCGTTCGAAATATTCACGCTCGTTTTGGTCTTCGCCTAAATAGCTGCTTAGTTTCATCGCAAAAGTTTCGGCACTGGCTCCCAAATAACTGAGTGCTTTGCGCCCTTCGTACCAGCGATAGTAGGAGGTACCCAACCTGAAATAATACAAAATAATCATGATGTAACCCAAGGTATAGGTCACAAAACCAGGCAGATGGAACTCGATGTCGTAGTGATAGGTAAGAATGTAGTGCAGAAGCGAAAAATAACCCGCTACGATAACCGTGCTCAAAGCCATGGTGCGGATGGTGTGCGTTTTGGGCACGTCCAGCAAAAAGACAAACCAATTCAAGGAGTCCTTTTGATAGAACCGCTTGGAAAGTAATGTTTCTTTTAATTCTGCCATTTACACTTGATACAAGTACGCAATTTACAAATGTCGAGCATAAACTATGCAATCTGATTTATTTTTTTGCATTTTTCCATGTACAAATAGGTTTTTTAGCTTAATAACTTAGTTGTTTCTTCATAATTCCAATATATGAATAAATAGAAAATGTCTTAATTTAAGGTTTTATTCTGTTTGCCATAAAACGAGAAAAGCATTCATATTGGTTAAAATAGAAAAGTGTAACATATTAGACTTACCAATGTCTCATCTTTG
>JAYVIX010000237.1:0-12080 GCA_043769845.1 Cytophagales bacterium | reverse complement strand
GTCATCCATCGAAGTGGCTCCTGCTTCAGTGGCTTGCAACACAGCATAACCTGCAAACAAGAGAATCCCCAATGGCAATAAATTTTTCAAAAAACGGGCTTGCCCTGTCGAAATCAAGACAAGTATTGTAATCACCTCAGTGGCAGCATAATACACAGTTGGTCCGCGAGAACCAGTCATAAACAAATTAATAATACCCATTCCATATGCCACTGCATAGTACCAATTGAGCTTTTTCTTTAGCAAAGAAATAATTGTGCCATAAAAAAGTAGATGCAGAATAAAGGTCAAAAATGAAGCATAAGTAGCTAAATAAGAGAAAGTCCCTGCAATTCTCACATGGCCTCCTGCTCCTTTTACGACTTCGTAAGTACCATCTTCCTCATCGGTCGCATACCGATTGATAAATGCCTCGCGTGGAGAAAAATACTGCGTGATTCCTAGAAAAAAAACAGGAATCAAAGCAAAGGCCATCATTTTAAGATAGGACTCCATTGTTTCCTCATCCACCATTACTTTGGACATGTAGAAAACAAGCGGAACAAACGAAAAATGCATCGCAAAACCATACACCTGTACTATCAAATTGTCAGTACCGCGCAAATTGAACATTTCCAAAATCCCATACACCACATACACCATCAACAAACCCTGAAAAGCAGGAGCGACAGAAGTATGGACTAGATTTTTCTTACCTCGTGTTGATAAATAAAAAAAATAGAGTAATGCATATTGAAACAAATACAATGGCGTCCCTAAAGATGGAAAGTACCACTTGCGAAGTGCCCCTTGAAAAACCACGAAAAGAAAAAATAGAATAAAAGGAATATTTTTTTTGGCCATAAGTCCAACTTTATCACGCACGTATCTTCAAAATTACGTCTAGGTTTTCTACTTTTACCAAAAAACCACATTTTTTGCTGAAAAAATTGTCCGAAACAAACAAAATCGACCTTTCTACTAAATGACTATTTTAAAAAAGGCAACAAAGCCTTTGTTTTTACTATCACTGATTTGCATGGGCGGAATTGCTGCCGCAATCATTTCTATTTTGTGGCTACCCAAAATCCCATCGGATTTCTCAAGAACACAAACTCTTTTATCCTTTGTAAAAAACCAAGCTCCTTCTGGCAGTACTTTAGTATTCGGAAACAGTGTGACGATGGACGGAGTAAATGCAAAATTATTCATTAAAAATTCTTGCACAAAAACATGTTTCAACCTAAGTTCGCCTGGACAGAACCAATTAGAATCGCTCCTTTTGATTTCTTCCATTGCCTCTAAACCTCAGAATATCATTCATGTATATTCTGCCACAGATTTAGGTCGGCAAGATTTTCTCTCCAAACAGGTCATCAACAATTTCCTGTTATACGGATATAAACTGAACGACTTTGCCAAAGAAACCTTACTAAAAACGAACAACGCAACTGGTATTTCGGACTTCGAAACCAACAAACTGACTCTAGCATTCAATTGCCGATGGTTATTAAGCAATTACATTAATACCAATTTCAGAAAGCTGCTTCGAAATGATTTGACATTGGATCACTTAGCATCGGAACTCTATTATCCGCGCAACTATACTTCCAAATTCCCAGAAAATCAACGAATGCCTTTGATCAGGCAATTCAATCCCAAAACTACGGTTTCAAATTTCGTGTTCGATTCTACCAAACTCGTTTTGATTCAAAAAATCGGAGACTTTGCAAGCAAAAAAGGCGCAAAATACGTTGTTGTCATCGCCCCTATCAATCCCGAATTAGACAATTACAAAAAAGAATATTTTGAAGGAATTGACACCTTTTGCAAAAAACAATCTTTCCCGAATATTCAAATCATCAATTTTTCTGATCTATTAACAAAAGATGATTTTGTAGACCACATTCACCCAAGCGAAAGTGGAGCAAATAAAATCACGAATGAATTGGCCAAAATCCTGAACGAATGCTCTTTCAAACAATAGAATTTATCTACTTTTTTGTCTTGCTACTGGCAGTGATGCTTGTCGTAAAAAGCAATACGCCTAAGAAAGCGTGGTTATTGATTTTCAGCTACGGATTCTACATGTTCTGGAATCCTGCTTTTATCGTTTTACTTCTACTTGCAACTGGCTTCAACTTTTATATCGGAAACCAAATCGCAAACTCTGAGAAAAAAAAGACTTGGCTAACTTTCAGTATAGTAGTCAACTTATTGGTGTTGGCCTATTTTAAATATTTCAACTTTCTAGAAGATAATTTATTGTTCATTCTGAGGCAGTTCGGTCAGGAGCCTTCGTGGACTGCTACTCACATCTTCCTTCCAATTGGCATTTCTTTTTATACGTTCGAAGTAATCAGTTATAACATTGACATTTACAGAGGCGAGACCAAACCTGCACAAAACCTCATCGATTTTGCTCTTTTTCTAGCTTTTTTTCCAAGGCTCGTGGCAGGCCCTATCTTACGGCCTGCCGATTTTTTGGCTCAACTTAAAGAAAAAAAAGAACTCGATTTCGACCAAAAACATGTGCTACTATTTGCAAAAGGGCTTTTCAAAAAAATGATCATTGCCGACAATCTTTCCTTTTTCTCTGATTTTGTATTGAACAACCCCGAGTCCTATCCGAGCCTTGTCATCTGGATGGGTGTACTTTGTTTCACTGTGCAAATTTATTGCGACTTTTCAGGCTATTCTGATATGGCTATTGCAATCGCTGGCTTCCTTGGCTATCACTTCCCTCTCAATTTCAACAGACCTTATTTCGCCATTTCCCCAGCCGAATTCTGGACTAAATGGCATATCAGCCTTTCTTCTTGGCTGAGAGATTATTTATATATTCCTCTTGGCGGTAACCGAAATGGGAGTTTCAATACCTATCGAAACCTGATGCTCACAATGCTCATTGGAGGCTTGTGGCACGGTGCTAGCTGGAATTTTGTTGTCTGGGGAGGATTACATGGATTCATTCAGGTTGTGTATCGCTACTTTTCTATTGATAAAAAACTAAAATCTATCACCAATCCTTTCATCATCTTCGCTGCTTGGTTTTTCTTCCAGTATTTCGTTTGGCTCACTTGGATCACGTTCCGGATTACTGATTTTGGCAAAATGATGATTGCCATCAAGAAATTCATCTTCTTTGATTTCAATTTTCAGATCGAAAACATGGGACTTGGCAAGATGAGCTGCTTCAGCACCGCACTTATTTTGATAGTCTTTGTGGTTTTGCACCTCATCTCAAACAAAGTATCTGGAGTCGAGAACTACCTTTCAAAACAAAAAACGTGGATATTGGCCAGCTGTATGATTGTACTGGGAATGAGCTACTTCTTTCTGTGGCCTTTGAAAGAAGCTCCGTTTATCTATTTTCAGTTTTAGGAAGCGATTCTATAAAGCTCGAAATCTGATCGTAATAGTTTTCCCACTGATATTTTTTGGCAGCTTCAACGGCACGTTTGCCAAACAATTCCAGCTGCGAGGGTTGATCGTAAAAAAATCGAATCTTTTCTTTCAGCTTTTCCTTATCGGCAATAGGAAGTACAAAACCTGATACCCCATCCACAACTGCATCTTTCGCTCCAGTATTTTCGGTCACGATCACGGGCAAGCCACAAGCCATAGCCTCAATCACCGTCATCGCCCAACTATCTAACAACGAAGGAAATACATATACATCCGACTCATGAAAATGATTGACCATTTCTTCGTGATGTAGAAAATCATAATGAGTAAACAGGCCTTTATATTCCGTGAACAATTCCTCGCCATCCAAAACTGGCCCGATGATCGTCAATTCCAAACCTGGCAAATCAAGTTCTTTCACCGCTTGCAAAAGCAAATGCACCCCTTTTCGTTTGGTAAAAGTGCCTGAATAAACCAACTTCAGTTTTGAGGTATTAGGTATTTTGTATTGGGTTTTAGGTTTAAAAACTGTAGGATTATAGCCTAGGCTTACCACTTTGATTTTTTGCTCATCTACTCCAAATTTTAATAGTGTTGATTTGGCAAACTCTGAGAGTGTAAGAATATAATCGGCATATTGATACTCAGAAGCTTTTACCTGATTTACTTCATCAAAAAGCTTCTTTTCTTCAAACAAATCCTGAAACGTTTCTTGCGTTTCGCGTAGCTTGATCAAATACTTGTAATGCACTTGTGCCAAATCAAGTATCGTTATTCCTCCTTGGCGTTTTATTTCTTTGAAGCTTTCTAAACTCGATTTTTCATAGCCAATAAAAATGTCAGGTTTCAAAGCCTTTAATCGTTTGGCCACATAATGGTCGTGTGCTTTTTCTACTTCAAACACGTATTTTTCTGTCCGGTACTTGGTGGCCAACTGTACCAAAATTTGCCTCGAGAACTCTTTCCACGGATATTGCTCTATCAGTTCTTCTTGCTGACTGGGAAATGTTTTCTTCTTCAAAAATTTATCGAACAATACATTCCCAATCTTTGGAATACCTCGCAAGACTTTGTACACCAACAAATTGGGCTTATACCAGATACTGGTAATGAACAATTGCAAATAACCTTTGCGCTGAAGTGCGTACAAAAGCTGATGAACATATTGCTTGCCAGAATGAGAAACGACTACTTTTTTATTCAAAACACGAATATAATATATGAATTTTATTTAATTAATTTTTGAAACAAACTAATGTATTGATTTGTAAGGCTAAGTTCATCAAATTTCTTGACTTGCAGTTTTGCTTTCTCTCTAAGGCTATTTTGCAATAGTTGATCTTCAAACAAAATTTGCATCTGTTTCGCCAATGCTTCGTGGTTTCCATTTTCAAATAATAGACCCGCATCGCCCACACATTCGGCCAATCCTCCATTTTTAGAAACAATCACGGGCTTACCTGCTGCCAACATTTCCAAAGCCACTCCGCCCATCGGTTCTTCCCATTCGGAAGGGATAATGGCAATTTTGCCTTTCGAAACATATTCAAGCAAATTGTCTCCCGTTTGTTTTCCAACAAAATCAACTTTTGTTTCGATACCAAGCTCTGTCGCCAATTGCTCCAGTTTCGTTCGCCAAGCGCCATCGCCTATTAGTAGTATTTTTTTTGTGTAATTGGGATTTGAAACCACAAAAAGGGCAAATGCTTTCAATAAAGTGGCCACGCCTTTTTCGGAAACCAATCGACCAAGAAAGAAAAAATCGTACTCAAATTGCGTAGATTCAGCTATGGACGAAAAGCGACCGATAGGAAATGGATTATAAATCACAACTTGATTGCGCAAAGCTTGCCTTTTAGCAACCCAATGTGTGATGGCAACATGTTTGCTGATAAACAATGAAGCAAACTGCCTCGTCATTAATTTTAAGAATTCGACAGAAGCCCTAACGATACCTTGTTTCCTGGCATGAAACAAAAAAGAAGCAAAGGGCGACAATGGAGAGGCTTCGCCTTCGTGCCAACCAAGTCCATCTATACTTACGACCTGATAACCAGCATGAGTCCAAACAATTGGCTTTCCAAACCATTTTGCCCAAAACACCAATTCCAAACTTGCTCCGTTGCAGTGAATAATATCGTGGGATTTTATCAGTGCTAATTTCTGCTCAAACGATGGGTTTCTGGATATTTGAAAGGTAAAAACGTCTTGCTTTTCGGAAACAGTTCTAGTAATCACTGTACAATGATGTCCTAACTCAACATAACGTTCAGCCAAACAATGACTTACAGTTTCTATCCCTCCCACCGAAGGGTAAAACAAAGTGGATTGTAAAAGTATTTTCAAGGACAATTATTTTAACAAAGATACATCCTCCAAAAAACTAGCCGCAATTTTTGTGATCCTGTTTGGCAAAAAACCTGTTTTTTTGATCGTTTCAAATAGAGGAACTTGATTCCACATCCACACATTTGGGTATGTTTCTTCGATTTTTTCAATTTCAAAATCAAATTCTAACTCGTCTCTAGTCACAATCACTGGCAAACCATGCTCCACCATGGCCATAGCTGTACCACTTTTCCCAAACAGACTCAATGGCGTTGTACAAATGGCAAAATCGGCAAATTGCAAGAGTTCAGATATTTCCTTATCACTTCTGAAACCTAATTTCACAAACTGAATTTTACTATCTAACGACTGATTACGAACGACTAATGACTCCCATAAGGCTTTTCCATATCCTTGGCTTCCCGCAGAAACGACTATTATTTTTTTCGATTCGAATTGGTCTTGCATCTGCTGAAAAAATGCATTCGTGTCCCAATCACCATGAATGCTCCCAAAAAATAGCAAAATAACTGCTTCTTCCCGTTTCGCTTCTTCCAAACCCAACTCATTGTAAATCCAATTGGAATCGGGATTTATTTGGATCGGAATATTACCAGGCAATGGCAAATAACAGACAGTATAGCCCAGTTCTTTCAGTTTTGAATAATACACATTGTTGGCTACGTTTATTACGTCAGCTTTTAATCGTTTCAGAAACTGCACCAAAGCCATTTTCTGAATATATCCGTACAGTTTCTCTTTCATTGGATGATTGTTCGCCAAGCCCAACCAAAGCTCATGAAACATAACCTCAATTTTGGCTTCTGCAGGTATGATTTTTTTCAACACCTTCCCAAGCCCAAACACAAAACCTCTAGGATGAAACCCAAAACAAACCATTTGAATGCTGACAATATGCGGTTTGAAATCTTGGATGAAATCTTTCGCTAAAACCGTTTTTTGTGCTTTTGATAATGACGAGGAAAATCTAAAACTGGTTGGTACATTTTCAGAAAATTCGAATTCTGACGTTACAAATACATCGTTCCAAGCCAATACAGCTACCTCGTGTTTTAAAGTAATACATTCTTTTGCAAGCAAAGCAGTGTAATCGGCTACACCGTCTTTGTTTTGCTGATAGGAAGCTGTGATAAAAAGAATGCGCATTACTATTTTCCAATGATTAAAAAAACCACGACCATTTTAAATGCAAGAATAACACATAAAAAAATCGTTCACCTTATTTGTTAACCACTTATTTGCATAATTTTGAAGTTATTGTTTTTGTTTCAATGAATAGAATCCCTTACCTAGATGGCTTGCGTGGTATTGCTATCATCCTTGTATTTATCGGCCATGCCAAAAACACAGTACCTTTTATAAGTGGAATCTGGCGAACCATTCTTGGCAATTCTCACCTTGGAGTAATGATTTTTTTCGTACTAAGCGGTTATTTAATAACACGATTATTAATCCACGAACATGCCAAAACTAACACAATCAACATCCGAAAATTTTATCTACGTAGAGCATTACGAATATTTCCGATTTATTACCTGTACCTTCTAATAATTGCAATCTGCGTTTATGGATTTAAAATTATCGAACTCCCATTTGATTATCTCTGGACAACAGCGCTCTATTTAGCTAATTACCGACAATTTTTCACTTCGGCCTCTGTTTCAATCGACTACAAATTCATTGGCCATTTCTGGACTCTATCTTTAGAAGAACAATATTACATGGTATGGCCTTCCGTCCTTTTGCTTTTTGGATTCGAAAAAACGAAACGATTCCTGCCTTTTGTACTAGCAGCCTATCCCCTACTTCGACTTGCTAGCTACTTCTTGTTTCCCTCAAGCAGAGGACAAATTGGAATGATGCTTCACACAATGGGCGATTCTATTTTATGGGGCTGCTATGCGGCATTATTGGAAAAATTTCACCCTAAATTGATAGAAGATTTTATTTCAAAGATGCAAAAATTCAAGCCAGCACCTTTTCTCATTCTATTCTCCCTGTTCATCATCATTCCATTAATAACTACAAAACTAGGAGGCAATTTTCTAATGACAGTAGGAATGTGTTTGGAAGGCGCTCTTACAGCTATCTTTTTACTTTATATACTGAATGCCAAACCGGCCTCGTTCGAATTCCTGAACAACCGTACTTTGTCGTTTATAGGAGTTCTTTCTTATAGCATATACATATGGCACATGCTTATTTTGAGAAACAATCACTTTACTAGCAATTTTCCTTTGAATCTTATTCTGACTCTATCGGCCGCCTATATTTCGTACACCTTCATAGAAAAGCCAATCATGAATCTAAAAGACAGATTCAAGGCTTATTGAGCTATAAAGTTTCTGGCTCTATTTCGTAAGGACCAGTAGACTTTGCTCTATGATAAATACATAAAACAAACGACTGAAGCAAAAACAGCAACGCTCTTGTTTTTATCCCAAGACTATTCTTACGCTTCTTCTGAACACTCGCAGGGATACTGTCGAAATAAGACATCGTATCGGAGGCAAGTTTGGCAGAATATCCACTTCTTGCTGATTCGGAAGGCTTGAATAAGTAAATACCTTCCGCCAGTTGCTCAACTCCTGACTCAGCATTTAGTTGACAGTCTTTCACAAACTCCCGCACTTTGGTAGTACGACTAATCACATATTGCTCTTTCTGAGAATGGAAGCCCGCCAAAGTAAAATGAAATTTTTCTGTAATTAAAATATCCGCAGATGCTAATACAGAAAGATTAGTGTCTATGTCTTCAAAATAGTCGACCGAAATAGCCGATGAGAAAGCAATTTTGGAAGCAAAAACGGTAGCATCTACCGCTTCCTCTTTAGAAACTACTACTATTTTGATACTCCCAACTCTATCCTTTAATTGATCAATCAGACCCAACACCTCTTCTTCTTTATATTTCAGAGCATGTTGAAGATTAATTACTAGCAAACCATTTTCAATAGAAATCCTACTTTTTCCGAAATACCGATTCAAAAAACTATGGCTTAAATCTTTTCCAATAAAGTGATTCTCCGTTTTTGCAAGAGCTCTATCGAACGATTTCTGATCCCTGTACATCACATAAGAAGCATTTTTAAACACAAATTGTGTGAGACTCTTTAAAAAAGGCGACTTGATAGAACCTATCTCTATTCCATGTATCGCATATTGCTTACCAAATAACAACGCCAATAATGCTGGAGCAGAATAATTAGGAATTGTCTGAAAAAAGAACACTTGATTAAACAAGCCTCCTCCTCCGATCAGGGTAAGATCTATCTTCCGCATCGTCCTGATATTTTTCAATATAGTAGACGAATAAAAAGAAAACGCAGGAAAGACAGTGTATTTTCCTGTTACATTCTTCTTGGTAATTGAATCATCGTAAGTAAAAACAAATAGATCGTCATAACCTCTATCCTTCAATTCCTCACTAATTACTTTACTAAAAAGTTCGTCCCCAAAATTGGCTACTCCAAACAAACCAGAAATAAGAATCTTCATTACAATACCTTAAAAGTATACACCAACAACTTTATGCCTTCGGAAAATTCAAACTCGAACTCTCTAAATTTGAATTTGAATAAATAATTGGCAGCACTCACTATTTTTTTGATCGCCATTCTGAGAAACAATTTGGTATTATATTCCGACTTCAGTTCGGGATGCTTCCCCAAAAGCACTTTCATGGAATGAACAGCGCCATTTACCCAATTACGCTTTCGGTCGCGCCAAGGGTGAACCAAAAATGCTTCTGGAACAAAATGCCACTCCCAACCGTTTTTCCTGATTCTATATCCAATTTCGACATCTTCCATTTTGGCGAAAGGAAATCCCTCGTCAAAACCTTGAATAGACAGAAACGCGTCTCTGTTGAAAGCAATGTTGCAACTCCAAAAATTTCCTCCAGTCATATTGATTGGGCTCTCTTCCCAAGGATATCTTTGTTCCCTATCGGCCACCGTTTTGCCTTCTAACAAAAGCGAATGAGGATACAACTGAATGGCAATCCAATACGCATTTAGAATTTGTTTATCGGGCAGGCAATCATCATCAATAAATACCAACCATTCTCCTTTGGCCTGTTTTGCTCCAAAATTCCTATTTGAAGCAGGCCCTTTTCGTGGCCCTTGCACCCATTTCACCCAAGGATAGCTCGCTCTAACTAACTCTTCTGAAGTACTTTTGCTACCATCGTCTGAAACAATTACCTCGTATTGAGAAGAATCAAATATTTGTGTACCTGGGGCTAAACAATCTAAACATAGAACTAGAAGATCGTTTCGGTGGCAAGTGGGAATAATGACTGATAAGAACACGTAATTAGTTTAAAATGATTTTCCAAAACCTATCAGAAGTGAGTTCAAGCTGATTGGAATCCGTAAACTTACAAATTCCAAATTTATAGACAATCATAAGCAACTCTATACAAAAACAGGCTATTATTTTCCAATTTCATTTCTTAAACAAAAACTTACTCAAATATTTAAATGAAAATAATTAATTTAAATATTTAAGTTATCTAATACTCTTTCACAATTGACTAGCCAATTTAGTCTTGTCTCGTATTCTTGCCGAGAATTTATGCTTAATTTACAGTAATCGGATTTTGAATCCCATAAGCCGACCACTTTCGAAGCAATCTCTTTTGCACTCGCTAGTTTATCAAACAAACAACCATTCTTCATCTCGTGAACTGCCGCAGCAACTCCTCCTGTATTAATAGCCAACGAAGGAACACCAAACGCACTCGCTTCGGCATATACAATCCCAAAGTTTTCGGCACTACTAAACATGGCAAAGAAATGGCACTCTTTGTACAACCTGCTTAACTTCGCAAAATCATTCGGATTGTTTTTCCTTAAATACCCATGATGCCTAAACCAAACTGGCGTATTATCCAAGTTTGGTTTCTTGCCTACAGCATGAAGTTCGCAAGCAATTCCCAAATTATTCAACTCGGCTACCACTTCAAATACCTTATTGCCTCCTTTACGTTCCCAATCGGCCGCCACAAATAGTATTTTCAGAGTAGTGCTTTCCTGTTTTACGGCAATACTTTCTTCTATTTCAGATTGGGTTGGAATTTGCAGCAAATTCGCACCTCGCTCTACCACTACTACTTTTTCAGGTGATGCTTTATATTTGTTGAGTGCCGAATTGGCCGCCCAATCCGAAGTGTACACCGCCAATGTAACACGCCTCAATGCTTCACGCTCCGAACGGTGTCCTTGATTGACCGAGATAGAATGAATGTTGGAAAAAGCTTCGTAATAGTTTAGCAAGTTCCCAAATGTAGCATCTCGCCAAAAAATAATTGGTTTGGAAGCATTCAAATAAGCAATGGTGTGCGCTTCAGGACTAAAGATAAGATCGTATTCCTTGCCTTTGAGTTGTTCTTCAGCTTGTCTGGAATAATTCTCCAAAAACTCCCTCGACCATTGATTATTGATGTATCCGAAACGACCAGACAAAATTCTATTAAAAACCAGCCCAAGAACTGAATTCCAAGCTCTTGCGAGCATACTCCTTTGATTTTGAAATGGCCCTATTTGGATTACTTCATGGCCTAATTCCCTAAAACCTTTTGCAATAAAATAGGGTACACCCGAGCGTTGTGTAACGTCTTGAATGTCAAACTCTGAAACGAATGCAATGGTATATTTTCGATTGTTTTTCTGCATCCTGTTTCTAAAGAGACTGCGAGTATATTGATCGTATTTTTGAAATCATACCATCTAGGGTGTATTTTTCTTTTATTCGAGCCACTGCCGCAATTCCCAATTTGTGTCGCAATTCCGAATCTGACACAAGCAATTCAATAGCTTGTCGGAGTGCTTGATTATCCTTTTCGGGAACAAGAAGTCCTTCTATTTTATTAGTAATAACATCTGGAATGCCTGCGTGAAATGTAGAAACGACTGCTTTCCCTGAAGCCATGGCTTCCAAAATCACCACTGGAGTTCCTTCCGAATCGCCCTTTTCAGTCAGTCTACTATTTAGAATCAAAACATCGCATCCCGAAATAAATTGCTTCACTGCTTCATGGCTAAGTGCGCCTAACAAACGAATGCTTCTTTGACATCCACTATTTGCAATAATGGTTTCAATTTCGCTAAATTCTGGCCCATCCCCTATCACATCAAGGCTAAACGATAATTCTGGCCTTTGGATAAGTATCTCTACTACTACTTTCACAAGATCAATTACCCCCTTTTTTTCCACTAAGCGGCCAACGTGCAAGAGCTTTATTAATGAATTATTTTTCACTTTATTTGAGCTAAAAAATTTGGTATCGTCTACGCCACAAGGCAATACGGTGACCATTTTTTTATTTAACCCAAAAGGAG
>JAYVIX010000236.1:0-4567 GCA_043769845.1 Cytophagales bacterium | reverse complement strand
TTTAAAAACCTGTCAGGATTCATTCAAATAGAACAAAATGAAAGCAGATCTTTTCACCTATTTCGTCTACACCCTTTTTTTGGCCGTGATGGTAGCAATACCTAGCATTTTGGTCAGCAAAAAAAGGGAGGACGAAAAATATGATCGCTATGTATTGGTGGGTATCCTCATCATTAGTATCTACGTTTTTGTGGTAGGACTTCGGTACCTCGTTGGCACCGATTACGATGTCTATCTTGGCTGGTTTAAAGTACTGAAATCGAGCGGAGTATTTCCCGTCAACAATAGCGACATGGGCTATGTGTGGCTCAACCAATTCCTGATTTGGATTGATGCACCCTTTCCTTTCCTATTTGTCATCATTTCTTTTATTCAAATATTTTTTATGTATAAAGCGTTAGAGAAGACTCCTTTTCTGATGTCTCATTATTTCTTTTTCTTTTTTACCACCTTGTTTGTTTTTGCCAGCATGAACCACATGCGCCAGTCGATGGCGTATTTTATTTTCTTCTATTCCTTCTCTTTGTATTTCGACAAGAAATACGTTTGGATGGTCGTGCTACTAGCATTGGCCGCCAGCCTGCATAAAAGTGTACTGATGTATGTGTGGGTTTATCCACTTTTACAATTCGATTGGTACAAAAACCGCGGTGTTCAACTTGCACTCATTGCGGTATCATCAGTAATAGCCGACAAGATTTTCGATTTCATTTTGAAGAATGTGGCCGTTTATGCCGATTTTCTCAACTATGGCTATTATGTCGAAAACATCGAAATGATCAATGAAGTGACCGAAAGTTTTGCCGTAGGCGCGGGCCTAGGCAAATTTCTTTATTTGATCTTGGATGGCTGTATCGTATGGTACAGTATCGAGATGAAAGACGAATTCAAAAAATACAACTTCACTGCCTTTTACAATCTCTATTTTACGGGTGCATTTCTGGAAAGTGTATTTGCCTCCAATTACATCTTTGCCCGCACGGTCGATTATATGTCTTATTTTAGAGTGTTCATACTCAGCTTTTTATTCTATTATCTACTTAATAAAGAGGCTGAAAAACTCAAAAATTATTTCATTGTTTTGCTCATTATCTTACTGCAACTGGCCTACTATTACCGAGGCATTTTCAATGCTGCAGCCAATTGCGCACCTTATCAATCTATATTTAGTTACTGAAATTCGCCATGAAAATTATCTGCCTACACCAAAGTCCTGATTTATATGGTTCTGATAGAAGTTTTCTTCAGGTTATAAAGTACTTAAAACAGGATCCGTCCATCACGTTAATCACCGTGATTTTGCCGCGCACAGGTCCATTGGCAGATGAGCTTACGCGTGTAGGAGCCGAAGTGATGTACATGCCTCTCTCGATTCTTAGTAAAACACTTCTGAAACAATTCAAATTTGGCAAGATCTTTTCACCCCTTTTCGCTTTTTGGAAGAAGAAACAATTATTTGAACAATACGATCTCTTATATGTCAATACTTCCGTCATTCTTGATTTTTATGTGATGGCTCCGTTTTTAAATATGAGAAAAATAATTCATATTCGTGAAATTCCAATGCCAACTCTATCGAAGGTATTGTCCTTTTTTCTTTCCTTTTCAAAATCGAAAATCATTTACAATTCAGAAGCAACCAAAGCCAGTTTTGCTCCGCTGAAAGATACCGTGGTGATCTACAATGCGTTTGAGGGATTTCCACAGCTGAACGCCCAAGTAGAAAGCACTTCGGATCGATTAAAGATTTTGCTGATCGGAAGAATTAACAATTGGAAAGGACAAGATTTTGCGGTTGAAACCTTGGCCGAACTCAAAGATTATCCCTTCACCCTGCGCATTGTAGGAAGTACGTTTGAAGGAAATGAAGACATTTATACTGCACTGGCTGCCCAAGTAAAAAACCTCGGACTAGAAAACAACGTAGAATTTGTCGATTTCATGGACGACCCAATGATGGCTTATTCGTGGTCTGACATCGTGATTGTACCAAGCAAAAAACCAGAACCCTTTGGAAGAATCGCAATTGAGGCAATGAGTATCGGGAAACCAGTGATTGCGGCTGCCCATGGCGGACTGACAGAAATTGTAGTAGACGGTTCAACAGGTTTTCTGTTTGAGCCAAACAATCATGCTTCGTTCAAAGAATGTCTTTTGAAATACCTGAAAGACAGTTCGTTGATCAAAAAGCACAAAGAAAACGCGCTCAAAGTATTCAACGAAAAATTCTCATTACCAGGCTTTTATACTTCGCTTGATAAAGTATTTAAGAACTTTTAGATCAAATATTTTCTTTTAAAATCGCCTTGCGAAAAGTATTTTTCGATCAGGCAATAAAGAAAAATGAAGAAATAACGGCTTCCCATTTCTTTGATCTTGAGCTTCGATTCACCATGTTTTCGGTTTCTCCACGAATTGCCCACCACCTCAAAAGTAAAACCTCTAATAACTGCTTTTAAAGGCATTTCAAGTGTGAGGTTGAAATGCGGAGACATGAGAGGTTTTATTCCTAAAATGACTTCTTTCTTATACAACTTGAATGCATTGGTCGTGTCGTCATAACCATGCTGAAAGGTCATGCGCACGCCCCAGTTGGTCAATCGATTCAAAAACAGTTTGAAAGAAGGATAGTCATATACTTTTCCTCCTTTTGTAAAACGGCTTCCGAAAACACAATCTTTGCCAGATGAAATGAGCGTCCGATAGAAATTCACCAAGTCATCTGGCGAGTCGGATAGGTCGGCCATCATGACAGCCACACAATCGCCACTAAACCTATCCAAACCATAACGAACTGCATAGCCAAAACCATTGGGACCCAAATTAGTCTCCCAGCGTAATGTTGGAACTGTCTTGCAAAGATCTGCTAACACCTTGGCTGTTCCGTCTTTTGAATTATCGTTCGTTACAAAAATCTCGTGTGGGATATTTTCAGTAAGAAGTTTTTCGTAAAGCGTGACGATGGTTTCTGTAATAGAACCTTCTTCGTTGTAGGCAGGAATAACAACGCTTAGAATCATAATGCAAGTAGTTTTTCGGTGTTGGCACGAGCGTATTTTACAATATCGTCCAAAACTTCTATACCCGTTTGTTTTGGTGTCCAATCCCAATATTTTGTCACTTGGCTATTATCTGTCACATAATAAGGCAAATCAAATGGCCTTGTTTCTACTTCAGAACGAATTTGTTTGTCGAAACCAAATTGTTGCTTGCAGTACTCGTTCAATTCCAATAAACTCATGGCCGATTTCAATCCACCGCCCGCGTTGATAATTTTCGGAGCATTATGGTTTGGGCTGTTCAATTGCTTCACCAAAAGACTTCCCAAATCACTTGGGCTAAAGAAATCACGTACTTGTTTGCCTTGTCCACCAAAACCGATAAATCCAAGATTTCTTTCTAATAACCATTGGTAAATCCAGAATGAAAAAATACCTTGGTCGATTTTGCCAAATTGGCCAGCCCCAGCTATCACACCGCAACGGTTCACCCAAATAGGGAAACCAAATGTGTAGGCATATTCCAGAGCCATCACTTCTGAAGCCAATTTGGTAGCCCCATATAGCGAAACTGGTGCAGCTGTAGAGAACGATTCGCTAACGCCTTCCAAAGTAAAACCATTAGGCAATGGTGTATTGCTTTTCACTTCAAATCTGGTTTTTCCTTCTTGAAGTGGAATTTGGTTCAATGCATCTATCGCATATACACGGCTCGTACTTAGCAACACAAAACCTGCATTGTCTTTTCTGCATTTCTCCAAAATATTGAGTGTTCCTTGCAAATTATGGCCTATAAGCTGGGAAGTGCCTCCATTTATTCCTGCCAATACGCTTGGATTGGCAGCACAGTCCACAATCCAATCTACTTTAGGAAGATCGTTCACATCGTCAGTGACACGTATATCGCCATGGATAAACTTGCAACCCAATGTTTTCAAAAACTCCAAATTGGTCTCGCTTCCTCTCCTGCTGAGGTTGTCAATTCCAATTATTTCACAATTTGTAATGTTCGTTTTAAAGTATTCAGCCAACCTGCTTCCTACAAACCCTGCGATTCCTGTTATTAAAATCTTCATTTCCCAAAATAAAAGACGCAATTTAATAGTATCATTTTTACAAATCTGCACAGGAAACGACAAAAGAGCGACAAAGCAGAATAATGTGTGAAGATTGGTCAATCGTTTCTAACTCATTTTCAAGAGATAAATTGGCAATAGTGCAATAAAATCCGTTATTCGTACTAAATATCGGTATTGTACTAAATACTTGATACTAACTACTTGATACTGCGATGGAAGCCGAAAAAAAAGAACAATTTATAGCTACCGCAAGCACCATCACGTTGCATGGTGCGCTGTTGCTCGTGTTGCTATTTAGTTTGCTGAAAACACCCAATCCACCACTTGGAGCAGGATCGGGTGTTGTGCTTAACCTTGGCTATGTAGACGAAGGTACTGGCGAAGTGCAAACGATGAATGATGCCAACGAATCGCCATTGAACCAAGAAGCGATGCCACAAGAGGTGACAGAAACGGAACAAAATCCAAGCGATCCACAACCCGAAGAGC
>JAYVIX010000235.1:0-4594 GCA_043769845.1 Cytophagales bacterium | reverse complement strand
AAATTAAATAAATGAATATTTTCTTTCCTATTATCTGATTCTCAATCTTTATTTCGTCAGTAGCGTTGATTATTTGTCGAACATTTGCAGTATTCCCATTTATAATCAATTTTTTATCGGCAATCATTTGAATGGCCTCTTTGTTGGAGACATTTAATTTTTTGACTAGAAATTGAAGTGCGTTTTGTAACATTCTAAACGTTTCTGCTAAAGGCTAGTTTAATTGGGCAATAAAAAAGGCTCCCGTTTATAGGAGCCTTTTTTATTGCCATAAAAGACAAATTGAATTATTCCTTACCTTTCAATGCTCTTGGAACGGTAACAGTACCTACAGGAAGTGCCATTGTGTTCAAGATTTTGAAGTTACCAAGTGGAATATCGCTAATCCTTACAGACTTAGCCAAATCCAAATTTGTAACGTCTACTTCTAAGAAAGAAGGAAGATCTTTAGGGAAAGCAAGAATTTTCACTCTTTCTACCTTTTGAACTAGTTTACCTCCTTTTGTAACTCCTACTGCAGTACCTTTCAAACGTACAGGAACTTCCAATTTCACTTTTTTGTCGTCACGAACTAAAAGAAAGTCAGCATGCAACATTACTTCGCTTACTGGATGAAATTGAGTTGCTTGTAAAAACGCCTCGTAGATATCACCTTCGATGTTTAATTTCACTTTGTACACGTCTTGTGAATACACAAGTGGACGGAAAAGAATCATCGGTGAATAAAAGTGAATTTGATCGCTACCACCATAAAGTACACAAGGTACCATGGCTTCCAAACGAAGATCTTTCGACTCTTTCTTACCGAGATTTGCTCTTTTATACCCTATAATCTCTACTACTTCCATTTTTACTAATTGTTTATGTGAAAAGAAAATTTACTAACCTATAAATAACGAACTGATTGATTGAAAGTTGTGCGTACGCATCATAGCGTTTGCAAACAATTCAGAAACAGTAAGTTGTTTGATTTTTGCTGATTCATGTTTCAATGGAATGGTATCGGTTACCACAAGTTCCGTCAAAACTGAATTATTGATATTGTCATACGCATTGCCCGAAAGGACAGGATGTGTACATATTGCTCTGACAGATTTAGCTCCTTTGCTCATGATAAGCTCAGCCGCTTTTGTCATTGTACCTCCTGTATCAATAAGGTCATCGACCAAAATCACATTAGCATCTGTTACATCTCCAATCAATTGCATAGAAGCAATTTCATTGGCACGCTTACGGTGTTTATCGCAAACTACAAGGTCACAATTTAGATATTTTGCAAAACCACGAGCTCGTGCTACACCACCTACATCAGGCGAAGCGATAAGCAAATTATCTAACTTCAAAGATTTGATGTAAGGAACAAAAATCCAAGCTCCATCCAAATGATCTACAGGAATATCGAAGAAACCTTGAATCTGTCCTGCATGAAAATCACAAGCCATAATTCGATCAGCTTTGGCTGACGAAATCAAATTGGCTACTAATTTTGCTGCAATAGGAACACGAGGCTTGTCTTTACGATCTTGCCTTGCATAACCAAAATAAGGTGTTACGACCGAAATCGTACCTGCTGAAGCTCTACGTGCTGCATCAATCATCAACAATAACTCCATCAGATTATCAGCTGGTGGACATGTCGATTGTATGATAAATACATCCTCACCTCTAACAGATTCGTTAAGAGTGATAGATAATTCACCATCGCTAAAACGATTGATTGATGCCTCGCCAAGAGGTTGGCCAAGGTATTTGGCGATTTTTTCTGCCAGATATCGAGAAGAAGTCCCTGAGAATACCTTAATTGAAGACATATATAATAAATAAGCCCCGCAAGCGGGGCAGTTTTTTGGTTGACCGATCAGGTCTCGAACCTGAACTCTTCTGGACCAAAACCAGACGTGTTGCCAATTACACCATCGGTCAGTGTGAGCTGCTGCTCAATTGGGATGCAAATATAGGGCTATTTCAATAAAATGCAATATTGAAGTCTAAAATTTGATAAAATTATTTGATTCTTATCGCAATTAATATTGACCAATCGCTAAAAACGATTTTATTAAACTGTATTTCAATTAGATATAAACACAAAAAAGCCGACTCCAGAGTATCCCGAAGTCGGCTTTTGAATTAATAGATAAAAAACTACTTTCCTAGCATTTCCACACTCTTACCAATGAAGTTGGTAAGGTCTGAACCTGAAAGCATGTTTTGCGACAACATACCTAGTTGATACGCATATTTAGCCAATTCGGCTTTTTTGCCTTCCTCGGTCTCTTTTACTATTTTTTGGATCAATGGATGGTTTCCGTTCACGGCTACGTTGTAGCTGTCTGGGAAATTGCCCATGAACATCATTCCGCCACCGCTGCCCATTTCCTTCATTCTACGCATGAATTCTGGCATCGAAACTGTAACAGGAAGCTCGTCTTCGGCCATCGCCTCTATGCTTACTTTATAGTGTGTGTTGTTGATCGCTTTCTCGAATACTTCTTGTACCGTTTTTTTCTCGTTTTCGGTCAAGACACTTTCTTTCTGAACATCAAGTTCGATCAGTTTGTCTAACGTATCCGAATCGACACGTTTGATACTCACATTTTCGACTTTGCGTTCCATGTGGCCAATAAAGTGGCTGTCGATTGGACTATCCATTACCAACACATCATAATCACGTTTCTTGGCCGACTGAATAAACATGTCTTGCTTGGCTGGCTCGTTGCTGTATAACCAAACTACGTTGTTGTTTTTGTCGGTTTGCGTAGGCGCAACCTTAGCTTTGTAATGGTTGAAAGGAGTCAGTACTCCTTCTGTATTTTTCAACAAACAGAAATCGACCGCTTTTTCGTAGAATTTCTCGTCCGAAATCATGCCGTATTTCACGAACAAACCAAGACTATCCCACTTGCTTTCGAACGATGGTTGATCGTTGCGGTACAAGTCTGACAATTTGTCGGCTACTTTTTTCGTAATGTGACTGTTTATCTTCTTCACATTACCGTCAGCTTGCAAATAGCTACGTGATACGTTCAACGGAATATCTGGCGAGTCGATCACTCCGTGCAAAAGCATAAGGAACTCAGGCACAATGTCTTTTACTTCGTCAGTAATAAATACTTGGCGCGAGTAAAGTTGGATTTTGTTTTTGTGTGGCTCGAATTCGTTCTTCACTTTTGGGAAATACAAAATCCCAGTCAGGCTAAAAGGATAGTCCACGTTCAAGTGGATCCAGAACAATGGATCTTCAGAGAAAGGATACAATTCTTTGTAGAAAGCCAGGTAATCTTCGTCTTTCAGTTCAGAAGGAGTCTTGGTCCAAAGCGGGTTTTTGTTGATAAGCTTCTCGTCAAACTCGATCGAGACAGGAAGGAACTTACAGTATTTCTCTAGAATCGTTTGAAGACGGTGTTTTTCTAAAAATTCGACAGAGTCTTCGTTTACGTGTAGGATGATGTCGGTTCCTCTGGTCGATTTTTCAGTAGATGAAAGAGAGAATTCAGTACTTCCGTCACAAATCCACCTAACAGCTTGCGAACCATCTTTGTACGACAACGATCTGATTTCCACTTCACCAGCTACCATAAAAGCCGAATAGAAACCAAGACCAAATTTCCCGATGATGTCTTTCACATCGCCTTTGTCCTTAAATTTCTCTACAAACTCAGTTGCGCCCGAGAAAGCAATCTGGTTAATGTATTTTTTGATTTCTTCGCCAGTCATTCCCAGCCCGTTGTCGCTTATCGTGATCGTTTTGGCTGCTTCGTCTATGCTTACCGATACTTTCAGTTCGCCCACTTCACCATCGTATTCGCCCAATGAAGCCAGTTTTTTTAGTTTTTGGCTCGCATCCACCGCGTTGGAAACCAATTCGCGTAAAAATATCTCGTGGTCAGAGTAAAGGAATTTCTTGATGATTGGGAAAATGTTCTCGGTGTGAATCGAAATCGTGCCTTTTTCTTCCATAGTAATTGTGTGTTTATAATTGAGAGTAGTTTTGCAAAAGCCGTTCCAAGCTTTATAAAATGACAGGTTGGCAGAAAATAGGGTGAACAAAAATCAATAAAAACGTTGTGAATTGCTTTCACTCATAATTTTTGATTTCTTATTTAAATAAATAATTATTCACATTTTTAGAAACTAAATTTTGAAATTCATAACCTACATTTGTACTTTTAGTGTCACTTATGATTCAAAAAGAACACCTTTTGAGCTATAATTCTTTTTTTGAAAACTATTTTAATATATTATCAATATATTTTCATGTAATTTATTTTGAGTGGACCTACTTTTTACGTTCATTATATGTCTAAATGTATGATTTAGTGAATTTTAAAGAAGAATAAATAGGATTATTTTTTTTCATTCGAACAATCTGGCCTGTACAAAGCGTTAGAATCAAGAAGTTTACTTTTTAAAAATCACCATAAAGCAATGAATAACAAAAACAAACAAATCCTTTTAGTAGATGATTCGATAACGATGCTTTCGTTTCTTTCTAAACTATTCAAGGCACAATACAATGTGGTGGACAAAGACAATGCCCAATCGGCTTTGGAAATACTGAACAATGGTCAATTACCCGACCTCATTATTACAGACA
>JAYVIX010000234.1:0-3511 GCA_043769845.1 Cytophagales bacterium | reverse complement strand
AGGAGGTTGTAAGGCTGTTTCAGATTCGGTTGATCTGACTGTCAATCCAAGTATCGCTCCGACAGTGAGTATTTCTCAGTCGGTAACTTCGGCAGTTTGTACAGGTGTTCAGATTATCTACACTGCAAAAGATGCAAGTACGGGAGCAACGCCAACTTATAATTGGTTTGTGAACGACAAGATTGTTGCCAGCGGAACAACATCGACTTTGATTCTTGACTCGTTGACAAAAGCGAGTGAAGTAAAAGTGACAGTTGTTTCATCTAACACATGTGCTTTGCCACTTCAAATTTCGGATAGTATCATTACTAATATTTCTCAGAAATTGAAAGTAGCATCCACTGTTAATCTGGTTGGATGTACCGCTACGGCTCAAGGTGCAGTCGTGTTTGATATTCAGAATGGAAGCGGAAATTATACTTTCGGGACTGAATTGCCAGCTTTGAACAATGCTATTAGTGTTGCCAAAACATACCAAGCGCAAATCATCGACAATACTTCAAAATGCTCGTGGGATTCGAGCATCGTAGTAGCAAAAGCAGTATCGTTTGTTGTAAATGCCACATTGATTACACAGCCAACATGTTTCAATAAAAATGGAGTAATCAACTTGAAACCCTCTGGTTCAAGTATTTATGCAATTACTGGAGGTACTTTGGCGAATTTGAATAGTTCAGATCTTGATGAAGGCACGCACACCATTTCTGTAGAAGACCAAGTAAGTCTTTGTAGAGTTGATACTTCATACACATTATCAGCTCTTGGTAGATTTACAACTGATACTAAAGTTATTCAACCTGATTGTGGAAAAAACAATGGTACAGTTACTTTTTCACATCCTCAATCTGGTACATACACTTATTTGAATCCGACTTTGAACAAGGCTTCTAATTTGAATGTAAATCCAGGAATTTATCTTGTGGATATTACCAATGGAACTTGTACTCAGTCTGTTACTGTAAAAATCACAGGTAAACCACTTTTTGCAATAGATCCAACAATTGTACAGCCAACTTGTAATTTGAAAGGTTCGATCAATCTTAACACAAATCCTGTTATTGGTTTCAAAGTAAGTGGAACAGCAGGATTTACTTCAGCAAATAACCCGAATCTCGTTGCAGGACCTTATCCTGTTACATTGACCGACACGGCTACAGGTTGTTTTAAAGATTCCATTTTTGTATTGAAAAACCAGCGTGATTTTTCGGTGAAGGCTGACACAATCAATCCAATTTGTTTCAGTAAAAATGGACAAATCAATTTGACAGTTAGTCCTGCAACGGGCGTGTATAGTGTGACTGGGCTTACCATTGGCAACAATCCAAATTTGGCAGAAGGGGCACATTCTTTCAAAGTTTTTAGTGTTGCAACTGGTTGTGAATTGGATACGACTGTTAATTTGACGGCAAAAGGAAAATTCAGCACAGCAATTACGCCAGTTGCTCCAGTTTGCGGCAAACCAAATGGCTCAATCTTGATTACTCCAGATTTGGTTGGAACATATACTTATAGTGGTAATTTGAATAAGGCATTTACACAGAATCTTCCTTCAAAAGTGTACAATGTCAGAACTTCAAATGGAATTTGTTTTGTTGATGACACCGTGAAATTGACAGGAAACCCAACATTCGAGTTGGTTGCCAAAATTGATTCTGCCATTTGTGGAGGAAAAGGAGCCATACATCTTTCTACAAATCAAGCGATTACATTTTCATTGCTAGGCTCATCGCCAGAAATCACAGGTGCGGACAATTTGAATTTGGACCCTAAAAAATACAATGTGCTCATGACGGATGCATCTGGATGTTTTGTCGATACCAGTTTTACTTTAATAGACAAAAGCTTGTTCTCTATTGTGGCTTCCGATACGGTTTTTCCTACTTGCGACAACAACAACGGTTCGTTGACATTGACAATGGTGCCAGTAGGTAATTACGATTTCGGAAATTCGGCTCTATTAGAGGGCCCTAATCTAGGCTTGAATGCAGGAACGTATATTGTGAACGTGATTGATTTGAAAACTGGATGTACAGAATCTACTTCATTTGTTTTGAATGCTGTTGGCAAATTCACCACCGATATATTGCCTAAACAACCAGATTGTGGCACTTCAAATGGCGCAATCTTAATCACGCCTAATCCTAACGTAGCAGGATATACATTCACTGGCGACACTTTAAAAAGTAGCTTCACAAAGGATTTAGATCCAAAAACATATTATGTCATTACGTCAAATGGTATTTGTGATGTAAAAGACACGATTGATTTGAGTGGTACGCCAAGCTTTAAAATCAAGGCGATTTCTGTTGATCCTACCTGTACGGCCAAAGGTTCAATTAGCTTAAGTACACAACCTCCGATTGCGTTTAAAGTGAGTGGATTAGGTGGCTTGGTTCAAGCGAATAATCCAGATCTGGACGCAAAAACGTACGATATTCGTATCACAGATTCGGGTACTGGCTGTTTCAAGGACACTTCTATCACGTTGTCATCAAAAGTTAATTTTGTGGTGAAAGCGGATACGGCAAGTCCATTCTGTTTCAACAAAGGCGGACATATCAATTTGAGCGTTACTCCTCCAACTGGTACTTATACGATCATTAGTAAAAACTTGATTTTGGGAAAAAACCCAAGTTTAGATAGCGGTCTGTATGCGGCTACTATTACAGATCAAGCTGGTTGTAAGTTGGATACTTCGTTCCGATTGAATGGAAAAGGACAATTTAGTTTGACTCATGCAATTGTAGATGCGCAATGCGGTACTCCAAATGGAACTGTACTTTTGAAACCAAATCCATCAACCAACATCACGTACTCAGGAGGTTTGGCTTCCGCCTTTACCAAGGATTTGGCTCCGAATACTTATACTACGAAGGTTTCAAATGGTGTTTGTGAATTGACCGATGTTTCGGTAGTGGGAGAGAAGCCTAATTTTGTTCTGAAATTGGATTCGATTCGTGATCCAAACTGTAACAAAGTGGATGGAATGATTGCACTTTCAATCACTCCTTTGCCAATTACAAATTACACAATAACAGAGGTAGGTTCGTTCTTTAAATTTGGGATTAACTCAGGGTTGTCTGCCAAAGATTATGTAGTAACAGTGACAGATACAGCAACAAAATGTTCTGTTACTAATACATACACATTGAAACCTGCGGTTGCATTTAAAGTGGATTCAACTATAATAGTTCGTCCAACTTGTGGACAGCCAAACGGAGCAATCACGTTTGTGATGAATCCTTTGAATGTAGACTACACGTTTGTAGGAGGCTTGGATTCTACCAAAAATGACCTGAAAGCAGGAATATACAAAACGTCTATTTCGAATTCTTCTGGATGTTCAATTACTGAAACAGTGATATTGACCAGTCCAGCTGACTTTACATTGAAAGTAATTCCAAACGCACCAGTTTGTGGCGCGAGCGATGGAAGTATAAAATTGGAGCCAAGCATTGGTTTGCCAACCGATTATACTTACACTGATAGTTTGACGCAATCATTCAGATCA
>JAYVIX010000233.1:0-11952 GCA_043769845.1 Cytophagales bacterium | reverse complement strand
AACTCTTCAAGGGTTCTAAACCCTTGAAGAGTTTTTTGTTTCACTAGAAGACTAACCTGAGGTCGCCAATATATTCTTTTACTTTCTTTCTAGCCCTGAACAAATACACTTTTACTTGTTCAGGACTCAGATTCAGCATCGTGCCTATTTCTTCATAAGTATAACCTTCGTAATCTTTCAGCAAGACAATGGAACGTTGTACTTCCGAAAGCAAAGCGAGCGAATCGCTCACGATCTTTTTTAGGTCTGGATTTTTCTGTTCCGTCCATCTTTCGGGCATCTCTTCTGCTCGATCGAAACGTTTTTGTCGTTGCAGATGATCCATGCTCAGCCGATAAGCAGTCGTGAACAACCAAGCCCGCACTTTTTCAAAATCGACCGAATCTCGTTTTTCCCACAGTCGCATGTACGCTTCCTGCGTAATGTCCTTGGCTACTACACTATCCATCAATAACTTATCCACAAACCGACATACTCGGTTGCTATAGTCATGGACAGATTGATTGTAGAGTTGGTGGGGCATTTGTTAGTAAGTGATTTTGACTGTACGATGTTCAAACGAATTAATAGAATTTGGCATCCCGACTTGCTTAGGAGTAAAATTAATAAGCTGTCCTTTATCATTTACTTTGTATTGATAGTCAAAAGCTATATTTCTTGATTCGAACTCGACTTCTGAGCGGCTTTCTGTATAGTAAGGTTTTATAAATTGTGAAAAAACGGGGATTTGTGTTCCAGCAATTCCAATATATCCTAAAATTTGTTGTTCTACTTCTTTTTGAAGCCGTTTTTCTACTTTGGAATAGGTAAATTTCTCATTTTCTGATCCATGTTCTATATCATTGAATGAATGAATTCTAGGCCTATCAAAACGCACAAAACCGTTTGCTCCTGTATCTTTTGGAGTTAATCCTTTTGGATCGAAAAAGCTGGTATTTTTAAATTCTTCTTGTGTGACAATTTGAGTATTGTCATTCTTGGTATATATATAATTAACACTATCAGTGAATTGTGTATTGCCTTGCGAGATACTTTTTATTAAGATATAATCCACATTTCCGTCCAAATTATAAAAATATTTGTATTGTTCAGTTTTGTCAATTTTGATATTATTTTTATAATTCATCTGTTTTACTACTGAGCCTTCATACACATAATTCACTTCTGATTCATTTTCCAATTCAGGTTCGGCAAATTCTAAAAAGGCATTAGGATATGATTTGAAAGATATTTTCGAAACTAAATCATTTTGATATTCATATTTTATCTCATAATCCTTTTCGCTTTTGGTACCTCTCAAAGTATCAATTGTCGAATTGATACTATTCACTAAACCTTCAGAATTGTACGAGAAATCAAGCTTGAATTTAAAATCATTGTGAGTAATCTCAGCAAATTTTGGTTGGTCGTACTTTCCTGTTGCATTTGTTTCATCTGGCGTTACTTCCACTGGCTCAATCTTCTCCTTCTTGCATCCAGCCAAAAAGAACACTACACTTACTATAAAAATAGCTTTTTTCATTGGTTTAAAATTTTGGTTTCATCGGTGAGACTGGCTTGTGGGTTGGAATGTTACAGGTGGTTTGGAAATTATTTTCACAAAGATAATGTGAATTAGCCTACTCGGTATTTAATCCTGCAATTTTGCAATTTATTTGCAAAATTGCAGGATTAAATACATAATTTGAATACAAATTGCAACTCAATCGTTTTATGGAACTACAACGGCTTATTGATTCGGATCTAAAATTATACCTCTCGGCCTTTCCGTGTGTCGCTATTTTGGGGCCTAGGCAGGTTGGAAAAACAACTTCGGCCAAACTTTTGCAAGAATCAGTAGAGAACGAATCTATTTATCTGGACTTGGAATCGGACGAAGACTTGCTCAAACTGAGAAATGCCGAGCAGTATTTCAACGAACGACAAGATAAGCTTATTATTATTGACGAGATTCAGCGAAATCCCTCTTTGTTTGTGTTGCTACGGTCGGTCATAGATAAGAAAAGAACCAATGGCCGGTTTGTGTTGCTAGGTTCGGCTTCGCCCGAGTTGCTCGCCAAAAGTTCAGAGACCTTGGCCGGCAGGGTGGCCTACTTGGAAATGCACCCTTTTGTCTATCAAGAAATCAAAGCGCAATTCAGTTTTGACGATTTATGGCTCAAAGGCGGCTTTCCAGCCAGTTTTTTGCAACCCAACTTATCGCTCAGTTTTATGATGCGTTCGCAGTTTATTCAAACCTATTTGGAGCGGGAATTGCCTATTTTGGGCTTGTCGGCATCGCCCATTTTGCTCAAGAACCTGTTGCGGATGGTAGCGCATTGTCAAGGGCAATTGATCAATTATTCGGACTTGGGCAGTGCCTTGGGTATAGAAGTGAACACTGTGAAACGCTACTTGGATTATTTTGAAAATGCGTTCCTCATACGCAGGATTTACCCTTTTGCCATCAATACCAAAAAGAGGATCGTAAAAACACCCAAAATATTTGTAAGGGATACGGGCGTATACCATACGCTTTGCAATATTGCCGACAAAGAAGCATTGGACGGCTTTATCGGAAAAGGGCATTCTTGGGAAAGCTTTGTGATTCAGCAAGTGATGGCTCGTTTGCAAGCGGGTGTGGAAGCCTATTTTTATCGTACGCAAGATGGTACGGAACTAGACCTAGTGTTGGTGAAAGGATTGCAACCTGTGTTTGGCTTGGAGATAAAAACCAGCAACGCGCCCAAAATAACACGGGGCACTACCATTGCTTCGCACGATTTGGGCAATATTCCTATCCTAGTGGTCACACACTCGGTGTCGGAAGATTATTCGTACAGCGAACTTGTCAAAATCACCAGTTTTCAGCACATGTTTAGGCATCTGGAAGAATACAAGTTGATTGCCTCTGAAATTTAAAAAGTCCCCCTTTTGAGGGGCGATTGAGACATTCGTCTCAATCGGGGGAGGTTTTTCTTCTAAAACTCAGACGGTGTAACCATCAACGTTTTCTCTTTTTCGACAATCACTTGGCCTGGTGCCATGCCTTTGGCTTTGCGCACGTATTTTTTTTCGGTCACAATCACAGGACAAAGGCTATCGTTTTTGCCTTTGGAATACCAAGCCGCCAATGAAGCGGCCTTCTCTATCACGGCTTGCGGAAATGGCTTTCCAGCTTGTTGTTTGATGATCACATGCGAACCAGCATACCCTCGGGCATGAAGCCACAAATCGTTTTTGCTGGCATGTTCCTGTATTAGTTCATCATTTTTTTGAGAACTTTTCCCGACTCTAATCTCAAAATCTTCGAATTCGAAACGTTTGTAAGGCACTTTTTCTTCTTGCTGTTGCTTTGGAACAAAGGCTATTTTCTCGGTTTTAGCCAATGTTTCGCCCTTTTCAAGCTTTTGCAAACTCGCCTCGATCTTTTCTAATTCCAGTGCTTTTATCTCAATTGTCTTTTGAATGTTTTCAATTTCTACACTTAGATTTTTTGATTTTCGATAATAGTTCTCTGCATTTTTCTGTGGCGAAAGATCCTTTTTTAGCTTTATTTCACGGTCAGCGTTCTGATAAAAATCATACAAAATAACTGTTTCGGCTCGTGCAGGAATGGCATGCAAATTGGCCATCAGAATATTAGCCGTTTCTTCGAACACATTGCTGTGTGTTATTTCATACAATCGTTTTCGAATAGCTGCCAAATAACTGACCAGTCGTTTTTGCTTGTCGAGTAGTGTTTTTTGCTGCCCATCGGTTTGTCGGTTTTTCTCCGAAAACGAATAATAAAACTTCAACAAAGCATTGGAAGCCTCGATGGCCGTGTTGAAAGTACCTAAAACGTGCTCGTTTTTGAAAAAAGACAAAACGGCTTTTCCATCTACATTGATAATGTAGAATTCGGTAGGATAATGAAGCAATTCGAGCAATTGACAAACGAGTTCAATTTTCGTTTCTTCATCGGCAGTAGCGAACCCATTGGTTTCGAGCCATTTCAAAGGTTCTTTGCCCAAGGCTGGTAGTTGAGTTCTGAAATCGAAACCACTTGTGACCAAAGAATCAATATTAAAATCGACCAAACGATCGACCGCATTAGGCGCAAATGTGATATCAGGCGAGTTTTTATGAAATTGGGCTATTCCTTTCTCGTTTTTATAAAAAATAACGTTTGATTTGCTCCCATGCATTTTGAACAAAAGCAGCCCGCCTTTTTTCAATTGAATCGTAAAACTACGGTCGTTTGGGGTAGCCGAAACATCTACCACTTTCAGTTCCATGGCTTCGGCAAACAGATCGACACTGTTTTTGCGCGCCCGATTGAAATCCTCCAAAACGGTAATCGTTTGCAAGCCAGCTCCTATTCGGCATTTGAGGTAATAGTCTTGCCCTTGCTTGGCAAAAGCGAGAATAAGTTCGTCTTTTTCCTGTGTAAAAGCTTCCAAAAGCCACGAATCGACCAACAGATTCTTTAATTCGGCAGCAAATTGGGTAAGAAAATAATGATTGAGGTGCAAAATGAAAGTGTTTTGTAAACTAAAAAGTACCTCTTAAAGCAAAGGAACAATACAAATGTAAATCAATTTAGCACGATATACGGGTTCCATCAGAACCTCTACAAATGTAAATCAATTTTGCAGCGAATGTCTAAAAAGGGTCAGACCGCAGGTCAGCACCTTAAGTCAAGCTTGTACAATCTGAAATGCGATAGTCTCCTTTTTGGGTACTGACCTGCGGTCTGACCAAAAAACAATCAGAACCTCGCGCCTACTACCACTTTCTTTTTGTAGTGCAACACGCTCCCCGATTTGTCTATTGCCTCGAACCATACAATGTAATGCCCAACAGGCAACAGATTATTCGCTTCATCCGTACCGTCCCATTGCACAAGCGTTTGAGTTCCTGCAAATCCGTTTTTCAAAAGCCGCTTCACTTCGCGCCCCATCACATCGAAAATCAGAATATTTCGAAGGCTTCCTATTTTGTCGGACTGAATTCTGAAAACCATAAAATCGTTATCACCATCGCCATTTGGAGTGATCAATTGCGGTTCGATCGCAACATCCTCGTCCGAAATACCCAAACCAATGTATTGTGAATTGGCATACCCTGGTGTAGCATAACCTGATTCTTTCGAAGAAGAAGTCCAATTGTTCGGTTCGTTTGTAGCAAGACTCGGATTGATTTTTTCCAAGGAAACTCCTTCCTTTTTCGGCACCAAAGGCGAATGCATCGACTGATTATAATCCAAGCGATCAATCACATTTTCAGAAGCATCCATCAAAATCACATTTCCCAAATCGTCATAAAAAGTCGGCAAAACGGGTACTTCTACGATTCTATCAGCTACTGATTTAATATACACATTCAGAATATTATTCTTGTCTTCGGTCAACACCACGTATTCATTCGGTTTTAGAATAAACGAATTCTTGAAAAGTAATTTTCGATTGGCGATGGTATCATTCTTCAAATTGGCCAATGTCCAGCCTTTCAGGTCAAGATATTTTTCGGTCGGATTAAACAATTCCACAAAATCAGCCCCATAAGGAAGCGGATTAAATAGTACCTCATTGATCAAAATATCTCCCGCAGAAGGTTTTTCAGCAAGCATAATATATGAATTAATTTTCAATTTATTATTCCCCGAACAATCTTTCAAACTGTTGATTGTCAAAAGATATTCTGTACCTGTTGCTAATTGACTTTCTAAATAAATCATAATTTGATCTAATGAATCATCATTCCATTCAACCGATTTTATACCAATCCCTTGGTTGATACTGAAATTAGTATTCACAAATGAAGCAGAGTCTACTTTCTCCGAAAAATGAAGGCGCAGCTGTGTTTTCGAAATGGCAACAGCTGATAAAATAGAAGGAGCAACTTCGTCTTTCAAAATAGAATCTACCGAATTGACATTTCCAGGAGTTCCGCCAAGAAGACTTTTCGAAGCTTTCCAGTTTACAGCACCCAAACAAGAATTGGCTGGATCAATCAATTCAAGCGAAAAACCGCCATCGTCTTTCTGGCTGTCTCGGTACCACGCTAGTGCATACGAAACCTGATCAACCAAATCGCCATTCGAATTTTTCAACGTGATGACATCGCTCGAATTGTTCAAACTAGGCATCGCTTCAAGTCCCAATACTCTACCAAACGGACTAAAGTCGGTTGTATCGGAGCTTTTGCATACAATCAAATATTCGTTCGGCTGAAAATGATAGGAAGGCAATTTGACCAAAGTAGAAGGATCGAAAAGCACATAGTCTTTCAGTTCAAATGCTTGATTGCTTGTATTATGCAGCTCTATGTATTCTTTCTCTGGCAAGCCAATGGCAGGTACAGGATCGGTCATCAATTCTGATATCCGAATTTGTTTGTAGGCAGCGATTTGTGGTTTCTGAAAAATGGAATATCCGTTAAAGTTTGCCGAGCGATTCCCTACAAGATCTTTAGGCGATGAAACGATCAAATAATAAGTTCCTTCTGCAACCAAAGTCGACTCCAGAATAACATAATACTTTAAAGAGCTACTGCTGTCTTTCTGTATGCTTTTAGTAAGATGTAATGCGCCCCATCTGTCAAAAAGTTTAAAATTTGAAGCATCAAATACCCAATTCGAATCTACTTCTTCATCAAAAAGAACTTCAACTGTTTTTGCATTTAGAATCTTGGTTGAAACAACTTTAGGTTGCACCGTATCTTTTACTATTTCTTTGACAATGATATTATCAAACACATGCTTTTGAAAAAAACTAGCAGTCGACTGAACAACTAAAATCCCAAACCAATTGGAGGATTTCGTGCTAGAATCTGTGATTGTACCTTCAGAAAAATAATTTGAACTGAGACCCGACAAATCCCGTTCCAATTTCCAAACGAAGGATTCCGAACACAAGACTTTCAAAGAAATGGTATTGGTACTTTTGTTCGTAACACCGTCTATTCCATCGATAAGTAGCGCCACAACTCCATTTGCTCGCTTGTACAAACAGATTTCATCTTTTGTGCCGCCAATTCGAACAAAATATCCGTTTTTAACGCCCGATTTTATATTTGCACTATCCGAAGCGAGGTAAATATCCACATAATTGGCACTGGAAGTATTGAATTGCAGATTGACCGAAAGTGACCATTGGGTGTTTTTCAACAATTTGGAAGGCGTTGAAAGGCAAAACTGCGAAATAGCCACTTGGTTGATCGACTTTAATGAACCAGCACTTACTTGCCAACTCTCAATATCGCCAACCCATGCAGGATTAACAGAAAAATCGCCATCAGAAAAATCATCTACCAATTGGGCTTGTACATAGCCACTAAACAAAAAAGAAACTACCAGAATAAAATGCTTCATGCCTACGAGAATAAGGACACGAAAGTAACGGATAAAAACTATTTATGAAAATTAATGTTATTTTTTTAAACGAAACTGCGCTACCTATTTCACTTTAGAATCGACCAAATTAGCTTCGGGTTTTTTCTTTGCCGCCTTCAAAAGCCAGCTTTCCACAAACGATTCCAGAGGTTTCAGCAAAAAGGCAATCACTAGTTTAATCCCAAGACTAAACCATACATTATTGCCAGTAGCCGTATCTACAATCGGCTCTAGCACAAGCTCTTCTAAGATAAAAAGAGAAAGCCCTATAAAAAGAATAATCGTTTGGGCTTTACGTCCCACTCGAGCTTTTGTAAGCTCGTCAATGGTATTCCGTAATTCGATATTTTTTACCTCTACCGCCTCGTAAGCACTGTTTAGTTTATTTTGAAGCTTATCACTCACTCGAGTGATAAGCCTACTTTGATCCAATAATTCAGAATAGTTGAAACACAGTTCTTTAAAAGAATCTTTGTATTCTTCCAATGTGACGCCTTCCTTTGTTAGAAGACTTTCACATTTTTCAAGTATCTGGGTTTCAGATTTAAAAAGATTCTCTTTTTTAGAGCTCATTATCCAATGGACTGTATTTCAAATGGAAGATCAAGAATGTCGCTATAATCTTCACCCGCTTCTTTCATATCATCATCTTCTTCTTCGTAAAACCAATTGATTTTCACTTCGTTACCTGCGTTATGAATTTTGACAAACTTTTTCAACACATCTAAAATGCATTTCGAAGAGCTTGTATTGAAATATTCAAATTGAAGATTGACTACCGTTGTGGTGTTTGGACTTTGTACATACGCATCCAGCCATTTGTAAATAGGCTCGTAGTATTCGACCGAATTTTCAGGAGTTGAACGTCCCTTGAATTCGCAAATACCAGACGTAGGATTCAAACTAACAGATGGTGTATGTGCTGATGGTTGTAATACCAATGGTTCCATTTTCTTATTTGCTTTGAGCTGAAAGATAATTCTTTGGAATAGTAATTTGGAAACTAAAAAACGAATACTGATCGTTTACTGGCTGAAAAGCATAAATCAGTTTTTGACCTGATTTGCGAGCGATGTCTATAAAACCTAACCCTGCCGTGCCTTTGTCAGAGAACTTCTCGTTATTCAGTATTTTTTTATATAAGTCGCGCAATTCTTCTGGCGAAACCGAGTTAATCTCGTCCAACCAATCCTTGAGCTTCTCGATTTTATCGTTCATGATATAATTACCCGTCACCACATGGTAGCCATCGGTGCTGGTGGTAATCATCAAAAGGGCCGTTTTGCTATGGTACGGACTTGGTTCCTCTCCTGGGTCTATCGTATCAATATGATGAACTAGATTTTGGAGACATTCTACTAGGACATTATAGACTTTCTTCCTAGTTTTCAAATCACCTTCAATCATATCGAGCCTCGATTCTATGATTTTCAACATAGAATTGATCAAGTCGAATGTCACTTCGCCTTTGAAGGTAAGCATGATATTGTTATCATGCATCTTCTCGTAAATAGACAAGTAATCAATCATAGAGCTTAGTTGTAATGCCCGTAAAATTTAAATAATGAATTCATAAAAATAGGAATTAGAGTTCGAATTTAAGCACTGTTTCTGTTTAATCTTACTCCGATTACCTGAATATCGTCCAGTTGTTCTACACCAGCTTCTTTTCTCCAAGCTTCAATAGTAGTATCTAATATTTCGCGTTGCATGTCCACCGGCATTGTATGGATTCGTTGTATCAATTCTTTGAAAGGGCGATACATAAATTTCTTACCTTTTGGCCCGCCAAACTGATCCGCATATCCATCAGTAAACAGGTAAAACATGTCATTGTCCTGTATTTCGAACTGATGATTGGTGTATTTCTTTTCAGGATCTTCGACATAATATCCAATCGGAAACTTATCAGGTTTCACCTCAATAAGTTCTTCATTTCGAAGCAAATACAAAGGATTAAAAGCACCCGTATATTGCAGAACATTCTCTTTGTAATTGATTCTACAAAGCGAAATATCCATTCCGTCTTTCGAAGTTGAAGCATCTTGTCCTATTCGCAATGCGTTTGCAACGCCTTGATTCAGTTCATCCAGTAACATAGCCGCATTCTTGGCTCCAAACTTGATTATGGCCTGATTCAAGATATTATTTCCGATCATCGACATCAGCGCTCCAGGAACTCCATGCCCAGTGCAATCTACCGAAGCAATGACAATGTCGTCCCCCACTTGTTCATACCAGTAAAAATCACCACTGACAATGTCTTTCGGTTTGTACAAAACAAACGTTTCGGGTAATCTTTTTTGGATGAGATGAAGCGGTGGCAAAATCGAGTTTTGAATCCGTTTGGCGTAATGAATACTGTCAGTAACGTGATTGTACAGCTTTTCTAGCGTTTTGTTTTGCTCAGTAATTTCTTCTTTTTGACGCACCACTTCGGCAGTACGTTCGTCCACAAGGCGTTCCATTCCTTCGCCATACTCCTGCAAATCGCGTCTCATTTGAATCAACGCATGACCCAAATCGTCCTTTTCGCTCAAAGGCGAATACAATGAATCGTATTTTCGCGAACCGACTTCCTTGGCAAATGTGGTCGTTTCTTTCAAAGCGATAATGAGTCCATTCAAGGCTTTGGTCATATCGCCAATTTCGTCCTCGCGGTCTTTCACACTATCGACAGGCATTACTCCTTTGCCCATGATCGTAATCACATTCTTCAATTCATAAATCGGACGTACAATCGTGCGAACGGTAAAGAAGGCTGTAAGAATGCCACCTATTAAAATCAAGATACCAAAACCTACCACTACACTTTGCAAAATGGTGAAAGCCAATTGCATCTGATCACTGACATAGTTGGTATTACGGTTCTGATTGTCGATAATGACAGATAATTGAGTCAAAATCAGTTCGGTTTGAAGGTGAATATCGCCTTCCTCCACCATACTTCTCGCTTCAAATAGGATCATTGGATCCTCGTAACTGGTAAATGTATTGAGCAAACCCATTACATGGTTGTGCATCGTAAAAAGTGCCTCTATATTGATAAAAATAGAATCAATGGCAGCTTTTTCTTTTTTATCCCAATTGACCGATAGACGCTGAATTTTACCTTTTACTTCTGGATATTCGGTCGAAATGAGTTTTGCCAAACGTTTTTTATCCAAATTATTTTCATCGCTTTGAATAAAAACCCAATTGGATACGTACATTCTTGATCGTAAAATCACCAAGTTAAGATCCTCTAGTGCATTTACCGAAGGCGTGTACACCTGTGAAATATCATCATTGATTTTTTTGCTCTGATGTAGCGTAACAAATGTCGCAATGAAATTAATAAGTGTCAGACCAATCAAAATCCCAAAACCGATTCCGATTTTGCGTCCAATTGTAAACCTAAATTTCTTTTTTGCTTGCAGCTCCATTGATGTGGATAAGTAAGGAGACTAAAAATATGACAGAATAGAAATGAATATTACTTCATTGCGTCTGCTTTTTGCTTAAATTCATTCGATTTCGACAAATCATTTAACGCAAAATAAATACCTGCAAGACCTTCTAATACGTCTTTTTTATTTGGATTGAGCTGGTAAGCTTTCAACATAAAAGGCAATGATTGTTTGAATATCACCACACACTGATCTTGCACTTTGTCGATAGTTGGCAAATCGGAATCTGGATCCAACTTATCAATGATATTCACTGCTTTGTTGTAATAAAGTATGGCCAAATTGTAGTTTGCCCTTGCGTTATTTAGGTCATTTTTCAAAACCTCCTTGTACAAGGCCTCTGATTTTTTGAAATACTTTTCTTCTTGCCCCTTTTCGGTATCGCTAAGCTTTTCACATACCAAAGCATGCGTCAATTTTAGATCCAAATTTTTAGGATCTACCTGTGTCGCTTTTTCTAGCGTGACTTCCAGACTCACTAATTTTCCGTCTTCAATTTTGTTATTGACCAATGTCATGATTATTTCCTTGCTTTGAGGAAACAACTTCAAACCTGCATCCAATACCGCATAACTTTTGTCTTTTTCTCCAGATGCCCAGTATACTTTACCTAGGTAATAGTACAAGTTAGCGTCTTTGTATTTCAGGGTTTGAGCCAAATTGAAATATTCTTTCGCTTTGGGATAATTGTTGGCCATGTAAGCCGAATATCCCGCATAAAAAATGGCCGAAGTATCTACTTTGGTAGCATTCACCAATTTGACAGTTTCCAAATACCTGACATAATTATCAAAAGAAGCTTGGTATTTCTGATCGTTTAAATCTTTGGCGGCATCGTTGTAATATGAGACAGACAGAAAACTAATGATTTTTTTGCAGTCTTCTGCGAATTTGTTTTTGGGATCTAATTCAATATTTTTCCTAGCAGCTTCGATTGCCAGATTGCGCGAAGAAGCATTTTTGACGCTACTTTCCTTGCTTCGATAGTAATCTTTGTAGATAAATGCTTTGTAATACCAAGTCGATGGTTCGTTGGCACAAGTAGGGTCTATTGAGGCTGCGTCAATGCTTTTCTTGGCCAATTCCAAATCTTTGGCTTGAAAAGATTTGATAGCTTCGGTGGCCTTTGCACACGTTTGAGCATAG
>JAYVIX010000232.1:0-6804 GCA_043769845.1 Cytophagales bacterium | reverse complement strand
AGTATCTAATACGCTCTATACTGTCAGGCACATGAAATCCTTCGACTTCATTTCGCCAGTCGAGTTCAATAGGCTGTTTAACGAAGCCAAACTAATTGTTAGTCATGCAGGAATGGGCACTATAATTTCGGCTTTGCAAATGAACAAACCGATTATTGTGATGCCCCGAATCGCCAAACTGGGCGAACACCGAAACGAACATCAAATGGCTACAGCCAAAAAAATGGCCGACCTGAACTACATTCATGTGGCTTTTGACGAAACTGTGTTAAAAGAAAAAGTAACCGCACTTTTGAAAGAACCAAACCTACAACCATTACACAAATTGGGCGAACATGCTTCTGATCAGCTTATTAACTCACTGAAAGAGTATATTTCAGACAAACTGAAATAAAAACGACCATGTCGACAGATGATAAAGATTTGGAAAATTTCTATCGCCAGCAATTGACCGATTTGGAATTAAAGCCGTCAGACAATCTTTGGATAAAAATCGAAGCTTCTTTACGACCAACCATTTCTTTGCTATTAAGTATTTCGATTATTGGCTCCACTGCTTGGGTTTATTTTGCCACTAAAAAAGAAGTTCAACTTCCGTTTAAAACAAACCGCATAAGCGCTACCAAATCAGATTCTATTCCCAGCCTATCCGAGACATACAAAGACTATTTTCCGATAGGTACTGCCATCTATACTGGCTATCTGGGCGATCCCGAACGTGATGCTTTTATAACCAAACAATACGCCAGTCTGACACCCGAAGACCAGATGAAACCGCTTGCGCTTCAACCCCAAGAAGGCGTTTTCGATTTTAGAGCAGCCGACAAATTGGTAGATTTTGCCACGCAACACCGCCTCAAAGTACGCGGGCATTGTTTAGTCTGGTTTCATCGAATGCCTAATTGGTTTTACAAAGACGGAAACAAACTAGCGCAAAAAAAACTGATTCTTAAGCGTCTAAAAGATCATATCAGCAAAGTCGCAAAACGGTACAAAGGAAAAGTATATTGTTGGGATGTGGTGAACGAGGCCGTGACTTGGCGCAGAGGCGAGTTCTTCAAATCGGAAGACACTTTATATCAAATTTTAGGTGAAGAATATATCACAAAATCTTTTCAGTACGCCCACGAAGCCGACCCAGATGCCAAGCTTTTCTACAACGAAATCTGGTTCAACGACCCTGAAAAAAGCAAACAACTTTTCCAATTTATCAAAAAGCTAAAAAGCAAGGGAGTCCCGATTGATGGAATCGGAATGCAATGCCATTTGACTATTTTAGGAACCTCTGAAACGCGTTTACAAGAAACAATAGACAAATACCATTCGATCGGGGTCGAGTTTCAGATCACCGAACTGGATATTTCGATCTATCAAAAATCTGATCCCGCATCGGTAAAATACGAGAAAGAGGAGTATTCGGAAGAAATACAAATAAAACAAGCCGAATTGTTCGAAATGATTTTCAGAGTTTGCCGAAAAAACAAAGAAAAAGTAACCGGCATCACGCTCTGGGCGCCATCCGATGGAAACAACTACCTATCCAAATGGCTAAAAAAAGGCAACTATCCCTATCTTTTCGACAGAGATTTAAAGCCGAAGAAAGCCTTTTATCGTGTAGTGGAGTTTTAATTGTTAATTGTTAATTAAAGACTTCTTCCTACTTTCAAAATAACGCCTGCTGAGTTGTTGAGCAAATCGCCAAAATCAAAAGCAACTGCTGTGCCTACATAAAACTTGTTCTTCAAAGGCTTTTGTCCTTCTAGATAAAACGAATATTGCTTTGACTCTTTGAACTTACCAACTGGTTTATTGAATCGTGGCCCTAATGATGACCCAAATGGGCTTGTAGAAAATGTCCCCAAATTATTAGATGCCGTTGCTTTTAAAATCAAATTCACCTTGTTTATATTCATATCTAAACCCATATGAATGGCCGTGACTCTGTTATTGATAAAATAGTCGGCTTTTGAGACAGGAAAACCTTTTTGCGCAAATTCTCGCGATGTAATCAACGGATTGCCCAAACCAGCTTGTTGATACGACCAGCCTTTGATATAGTAATAGTTGTTGTAATAATCCTCATCGCCCGAAGGTGTCCTTTTCGACCATGGATAACCCGCCTGATCGACACTATAAAAATATTCGACCAATACTTTGTTCATTCTCACTTTTTTATTCTTAATAGTATTGGTTACACTTAACCCTGTTAATCCATCTTTTACATTAGCCAAATAATAAAGGGCACCTACATCATAGAAAAACTGATGATAGGCGAATATTTTAAATCTTTTGAATGCGTATTCAGCACCCAAATCGATGGAACCAAGTGCATTTCCGACTTTTGATTTCTCCACTTTTTCAAGCCTTGTCGTTCTTCCAAATACTACATTAGTATAGGTATCAAACAAGGACTGTGTCCATCTGGCGCCATAAACCGTTTCCTCATTTCCCCAGAAAACTTGATGATTGAAACCTCCAAAGGCATGAAATCGCCAGTGAGGTCTCCCGATTTTGGCATATAAATATTTTTGGTGAAAATAGGTAATGACGTTTTCGTTGCCTCGAAAATAGATCTCATATCGCCCCAACCATCCGTGCGAAAAACCTCCTTTTATCGACAATAGTTTCAGTGTCAGAGGTACTACAACATACTCAGGAATGGAAAGTTGCAATTTAGGAATCCCTAATGCATTGCCCGAAATAGCAAAAGCTCCGCTTGAAAGAGTCGAATCCACCAATCCTGTAAATTCCTTTGATCGTCCGACTTTGAGCTCGAAAACGCTTAATTTAATTTTTGCATATCCCTCTAGTAGAGAAAACTGAGTACTCCGACCAGCGTTAAATCTACCTTGAAAACCAAATCCGTAATGAAAAAACTTCTTAGTAGTATCATACGTTTTGGATACGCCAGCTATCAACCCAAACGATGGCCCCGAAAGTGGTACACTCCCATATTGATTTGATCTCAGCCAAAAAGGAACGGCTTTTTCCGAAGTAACACCTCCTTGGCTTTCTACATTATAATGAAAGTTCTTTTTTTGACTATCGTAATGCGTTACGATAGAAGCGTTGATCACGCTCATCTCCTTTAGTTCCTTTTTCTTCTCGTGATCCGACTGTGCAACCACAATCAACCGAAACAACACCAAACAAACTAGTGAAACGATTCTAAACATATTTTCAAATTTTCAAATCAGGCCTATTATAACAGAACGACTTGCAAGTTAAATACTGTTTTTTGAACGGAATATTATCAAATTGTACGCGTGTGTTAAGTTTATTTTAAGTCTATTTGCCACTTAAACTGGCATTATTTTAAAATTATAAATCTAGTAGTAATCGAATTTGATTCTACAAAATACACCCCGTTGGTAAAAACAGGATCTTCGAGACTGATCGTTATTACGTTTCCATCCATATTTAATTCTTTCACTATTTCACCAGTGTATCTTCTAATATAATGAGTTGAATAGGGCAAATTCTTTTCCGTTTCGATGGTTATATAGTCAACGGAAGGATTGGGCGATATTTTGATTTCGTGATTTGATTCCATCGAAACAGCATGTTCAGGTTCAACAACTTCTTCTCTTTTAAAAGAATTGTTAACTAATCTTCTATTCAGTTGGTCTATGTACAAAGATTGTGGTTCAAGCGAAGCTCCGATGCCTTCTCCTTCTGCAATATCTATTGGATCAGTTTTACAAGCCGAATTCCAAAAATTCTCATTCACCTTTATAAAAGGATTTGTACCAGTAGTACCAATCGCATAACCATATCTCGCTTGCTGAGTCCATAAACAATAGCCCAATGTACCCCTTGTTGTTATGTTCCAAAATGCCGAATGAGCCCCTGTAATACAATGCTTGGGAGGATTGGCCGCTTGACGATAAAAAGCCAAAAATGCACTTCTGTCTGAATAACATTTATCTGTCAAATTTGAATGGCTAAAATGCATATGATGATCACTTCCCCAACCTTCTGTCGTTTGGTCACCGGCACACTGAAATCCTGTTTTTATATCTGCACATTGATACAGCACATTTCCTGAAGACCACATACTTAAAAATACAAATCCATGTCTCACATTACTTGACACACTATTTTTTATAAGTACTTCATTAGCTGCGATATAATAGGCGTATCCATTGGTATTCGAACCACCATATTGGCTATATCCAACACTGCAATTTTCAATTGTTACATTTTTTGAAAATGTAACTTGCAACCCGTTCGACAACATATTAGTGCCAGTCGTATTTGCATTTGGTTTAAATGTTTCTACATTTTTCACCCACGAGTTTACCACATAATTCATTTTAATCATCCAAGATCCATCACAATCATTCGCTCCTGCTCCTACTACATCAAAATCATCTTCGTCCCAACCAGTTTTGGCAGGATGCTGCACATTTCCTATCGAAAAGTCACTCAATCCTATATAGTTGATCATACCATCTACTTTGAAAACGCAAGCAGTATCTCTGGTTTTCAGGGCATAACGAACAGGAACATCAATAAAAAGTTTTTTATTAATGGCATCTATTCCAGTGATATATCTACAATACATCATGCCAGTCAAAATAGTACCATAATTCAACCATTCATCTTCCATTTTGTGCTCTTTGATCCATTCATTCGTTATCGAATTTCTTACTAACACCAAATCTCCCAATTTAAAAAGCGAGGGATTATCTACCGAAATGGATTGAACGGGCTGCATAATATCTTGTGTAATCAATGCAACGCTATTTTGTTTCTTTTTCCAATTTCCTGAACCAGTAATATATATGACTGATTTGTTTTTCATTTTATAAGAGGTATTCAAAAATTTGGTTTTATACACCCCATCCCCTTTTAGGTATATTTTAGGAGAGGATATTTTGAGACAATAGTTCTGTATGCCTGGATTTAGTTTGTATACACCTGTTGGAAGATATACAACTCCGCCTCCTACATTTTGCGCGGCATTTATGGCATTCTGAATCGCCATTGTAGCATCATTTGTGCCCGATTTATCTGCATTAAATGGAGGCAAGCTCACATTAAAAACAGGCAAGTTTGTAGGTATTTCTGCTGGTATTTGTCCACATCGAAAACCTGCGTAGGAATAGTCTTGCAAAAAAGCATCGGTATAGAAATTCTTTGTAACAGGAGGAGCCCAATCTTTAGGATAATATTCGCTTCGCCATTGAGCATTACAAATCGGGGCCAAGAATACAATAAGCAAAATCGATTTCAATAAATTCATATGCAATTTGCAACACCGACTGTTGCTAATAAAGTTTACCACTATAAATATTCGACAATTATCATTTTTCAATTAAATCATTAATTGAATCCTTAAATTCTCAAAAGACCTATAAACTTATGTAGCTATTTTATTAGTTACCAATGAATTGCATTAACATATTGCTAAAATATTGAGAAAAATAAGTCTGTTATTTAGTAATGAAGCTTCTATTAAAAAAACAAATGTAAATACTAACGTGGAGGTACTTATAAACTTGAATTCTTTTTCCTCACATTGTGAATCATAGTACAGTCCCGTTAATCGCTCGGTTGCACCGAGTCACTAATATACGCAAGGGCTTCGCCCTTTATTTACCATGTATCTAGATGTATCTAGTTTGATTTTAGAATTCAAATGCGGGCAAAGCCCTTGTCGTCCCTAGGCACAGTCGAGCTGGTTGAAACATTTGCATTTTTTGTTCATAATTAAATCATCTAAAATTAATACATAAAACCTATTAATAGAATATTATTCACTCAAATTGCATCTACAATCAAATACCATGTGTCATAGTTTCAATAAATTAAAAAAATAAAAACAATGAAAAAACTATCCCTTCTATTAACTGCCCTCATGGGCACTTGCCTTGCAACCAATGCACAGGTAGGTTCTTATCCAGGCTGTCCAGGTGCATTTGGTGCTACTAAAGTGATCCAAGGAACCGCGAAAAATGTACTTACCCCAACTATCAACACTGGTGGTAAGGTAACATGGAGCAAAGACACTATCTATATCCAGAAAGGAATAGTACGAGTGGCTGCTGGCACTACGCTAGAAATGCCAGCAGGGACTATTGTAATGGGTTTTCCTGATCCTATAGATCCTTCTGCACTTATCATCAACCAAGGAGCAAAATTGAACGTGCTAGGTACATTCAGCAATCCTGTGGTAATGACTTCTTGCAAAATCCAAGGAGCTCGTTCCGGAGGCGACTGGGTTGGATTAGTAATTTGCGGAAATGCGGTAAGCAACTTTGGTATCAACCAAGAATACCGTATACCAGGAGCTAATTATGGTGGTACTAATCCAGAAGACAACTCAGGAACTATCCAATACCTTCGTGTAGAATTTGCTGGTCAGAATTTAAGTAATAGTAATAGTAATAGAGAATACAACGGTATCACACTTGCGGCAGTTGGAGCTAGAACAACTTTCAGAAACATACAAATATCAAATTCAATTGGCAATTCTTTTGGATGGTATGGTGGTTCAGTAAATGGTCGTTTTATTATATCATACAAAACAACAGTAAATGATTTTTTTACAACGTATGGCTTTAATGGTTTGGTACAAAATGGTTTTGCGTTCAGAGATTATAATATAGCTGATTATCGTGGAGCAAACACTTTTGAATCAAGAAACGCTAACAGTTTTTATAACCAAGTCCATCCCACAACCAGTGCAATATTTTCAAACTTTACCTCGTATGGTCCTCTCTTTAAAAAGGGTACGAAGGCATTCCAGTTCTACAAAACAGGTGCATTACTTAGATATAATACAGAACAAGATATCTA
>JAYVIX010000231.1:0-13565 GCA_043769845.1 Cytophagales bacterium | reverse complement strand
TCATCGCTCCAGCTTTTTCCAAAGTCGAAACGATTTGTGCAATAGTACTTGCTTTTTGACCACAAGCTACATAGATACAGAATACAGGCTCACCTCTTTCGAAGAATTCCTTTTGGTTGATGATTGTATCTAATGCAACCGTAGTTTTACCAGTCTGACGGTCACCAATGATTAACTCACGTTGACCACGACCGATTGGAATCATTGCATCAATCGCCTTGATACCTGTTTGAAGAGGTTCGTTTACAGGCTGACGGTATATAACACCTGGTGCTTTACGCTCCAAAGGCATTTCATACAAATCACCTTGAATAGGTCCTTTTCCATCAATTGGATTACCTAATGTATCTACCACACGACCACAAAGGCCATGTCCTGCTTTCACGAAGGCAATCTCACCTGTACGCTTTACAGTATCACCTTCTTTCAACAAAGAAGAATCTCCGAAAATTACCGCACCTACATTGTCTTCTTCCAAGTTAAGTACAAGTGCTTTCAAGCCGTTTTCGAATTGAATCAACTCTCCAGCTTGCGCTTTAGTAAGGCCATAAATACGAGCCACACCATCACCCACTTGCAACACCGTGCCGACTTCTTCAAGTTCAGCCTTTGTTTTGGTGTTCGATAATTGTTCTTTAAGGATGGACGAAATTTCGTCCGGTCTTATTCCTACCATGACTACAGCTTTGGTATATATTGGTTATCGGTAAAATTAGTCTTGATTTTTAATAGCTTAGACTTCACAGAGTTGTCTATTTGCGTGTCGCCTATTCGCAAAATATATCCACCAATTAGGTCTTCTTTTACGAACTCTTCTATTTCAGCTTGTTTGCCTGTTCTTTCTTCTACCATATGTACAAACTGCTGACGCAAAGTAGCATCAATTTGTACTGGCGTATAAAGTTGAACTTTTTGTATCCCCTTCAATAGATTGTATTGGGCGATAAATTCTTTAGAAATTTCGAACAAAAAAGGCTCTCTGTTCTTTCTAGTAAGAATTTCTAAAAAAGATAAAGTAAGTGCGTTTACTTTAGTGCTAAATATGGCACGAAGAATGGCTTGTTTTTTATCAAACTTGATAATGGGGCTTTTTAAGGCCAACACCAATTCTCTACTTCCTTTGCACGTTTCTGAGATCAGTTCCATGTCGCCTTTTACAGCATCCAATTCACCTCTTTCAGAAGCAAGATCTAACAACGATTTGGCATAACGCGCAGCAATCCTTATTTCAGACATGTGCTTAGTTTAATTTTGCCTCGTTTAAATACTGTTGAATCAAAGCTTGGTTCGAAGATTCGTCTTTCAACTCTTTCTTCACCATTTTCTCAGCGATTTCTACAGAAAGTGTCCCTACTAGGTTTTTGATTTCTGTCAATGCTGCTGCCTTTTCATTTTGAATGCTTAATCTAGCATTTTCCAAAAGTTTAGCACCTTCCGTATTTGCTTTATCTTTTGCCTCATTAATGATTGCACTTGCAGTTGCTTGCGCATCTTTCAGTACTTTGTCACGCTCCAATCTAGCTTCATCTAAGATGCGTTGATTTTCAGCTTGCGACTTTAGAATATCTTGTTTGGCTTTTTCAGCCGAGTTAAGAGCAGTTTCAATACTGTGTTCGCGCTCTTTTAATGCTTTTAAAATTGGCTTCCAAGCAAATTTTGTAAGGATAAACAGGAGAAGGCTAAATGTGACCGTCATCCAAAATACTAATCCCAGTCCGGGTTGTATCAGTTCCATGGTTGATTACTTAGAGTGATTGGAAAATAATAAGATAAGGCGCAGACTTTTGATCTGCGCCTTAGAATTGTGATTGATATTACCTCAAGAAAACGATCAAAAGGCAAACTACGATACTAAAGAACGCAGCACCCTCGATAAGAGCAGCAGATACGATCATGTTTGCACGGATGTCACCTGTTGCTTCTGGTTGTCTTGCGATTGATTCTAGTGCACTTGAACCGATTTTACCAATACCTAGTCCAGCAGCTAATGCAGCAACGCCAGCACCGATACCTGCGCCAAAATAACCTAGAGATGCGTCAAGAAGTAAGTTGAAGATTGTCATGATAATAAAGGGAATTTAGTTGAATTTGAATTTATATTAATTGGACTGATTGAAAAGGTTGCTTAGACATGGTGCTCGTCATGATGATCTGCATGAGCGTGTTCTTCTACTGCCGCTCCAAAATAAAGAGCTGATAGTAAGGTAAATACATAAGCCTGTAAGAATGCTACTAACAATTCTAGGAAGCTCATGAACAAGGTGAAAGCTACAGAGAATACCGAAACTCCGTATCCAATACCAGCATTCATCTCGCCAAAGATGAAGATCAAACTAAAGAAACCTAAGATGATAATGTGACCTGCTGTGATGTTGGCAAACAAACGAACCATCAAAACGAAAGGCTTCAAAAACATGCCCAATATTTCGATTGGAATCAAAAGCACATATAGGAACTTAGGAACGTCTGGAAGGAAAATGTGAGCCCAATACGTTTTATTCGCAGTCATGGTAGTGATCACAAATGTAAACAATGCCAATACCAAAGCAATTGAGATACTGCCAGTTACGTTTGCGCCTCCTGGGAAAATAGGAATCAAACCAAGAATATTATTCAACCATATAAAAAAGAATACAGTCAATAAGAATGGCATGTATTTTTCGTATTTAGGGCCAATTGAACCTTTTGCAATTTCATCTCTCACAAAAACGATGATTGGCTCAAATGCTGATTGTAAACCTTTAGGAGCTTTTCCTACATTCTTTTTGTATGATCCAGCAATGCTAAGAAACACGATTAGAATCAAACTAACACTGAACATCATTGAAGCGGTGTTCTTAGTGATTGAGAAATCATAAACTGGCGTACCGTTGGCATGGGTAAAATGACCATGATTGTAAGTAAAGTCACCGTATGTTTTTATATTATGATCGGCAGTTTCTCCCATTTTATTGGAAAGAAAACAAAATAACGAACCTTGGTTAAGGAGAATAATCGGAAGAGGAACTGTAAAATGAGTGTGTCCAACATCGGCAATGTGCCATTCGTGTGCATCAACAATGTGGTGAAGAATCATCTCCCCAGCATTGAATTTCTTCTCATGAACACTTGTACTATCAGATGCAAAACTTGTTGAGATCTGAGAAGTAAATAAAGTTATTACTAGAATAACGTTGGCTAAAATTCTTAATAAGTTTGTTTTCACTAGATTTTTGGGCCTAATTTTTTGAATCGGCTCGCAATTTAGAAAGTAAAAGGTAAATTTCAAATCCAGTAAAGAATAAATAAAGCAACAAATAGTAAGTAATAAACAAAATGTTCTTTTCCCCAGAAAAAAGTAGATATAAAAGGAGAAAAGAGAGACTGAACAGCATTCTTATGGCCATTGATCCCATGAAAATGGTAATAAATTGGTTGTTCTTTGATTTTAGATAAGGAGAAACAATGGCATCAATCGCCAATGTGAGCAGAACAAAAAACAGGAGACTATACCACGCAATGGCTGGCAATGAAATCGCACTTAATTTGGTGATCACTAATGTGACGCTACACAATAGGCTAGAGAAGAGTAGAATTTTGAGAGAAGAGTTTTTCAATTTACACTTTGTTTAAATAAAAAAGGTCCCAATGAATGGGACCTTTTTTATTGTAAGAGGAATAATTAGTTCACTTTTTTGTATCCTTTAAAACCAAACCATACTATATATACGTAGCACAAGATTGGAATCAAAAAGGCGATTCTCAAACCTAGTGCTTCATTATTGCTAGTTTGTTTGATATAATCGACAATGGCGCCATATGCAACTGGAATGATTGCGCCACCCACAATCGCAGTAGAAAGAAATCCAGATCCTTGTGCGGTATGCTTACCTAATCCTTTGATTGCTAAAGTAAAGATGGTTGGGAACATGATTGAGTTGAAGAAACCAACCGAAATAATCGTCCACATCGCCACTTGACCTGTTGTATTAATTGAAATAATAACCATTGTGATAGCCATTATCGCGCTGAATGCCAATACAAGGTTTGGTTTCATTTTGTTCAATACATATACACCTGCAAAACGACCAATTGCAGCTGCTCCCCAATAGAATGAAACATATACTGCACCTGTTGCATGATTCAAGCCAGCAATTTCTGGTTGTTCGAAATAATTGATCAAATAACTTCCAATTGCCACTTCTGCTCCTACGTACATGAAGATTCCAATTACTCCGAAAACTAAGTGCATGTATTTCCAAGCACTTGTGTGTTTATCGTCATCATGATCGTTTGTTGCATCTGTATCATTTGCATCAATAGTAGGCAAATTCAGTTTGAACATCAAAAATGCAATGGCCAAAAGAGCCGCTGCCAAACCTATATAAGGTACTTTTACAGCTTCGGCACTACTGTGATCAAGTGCAGAAAGAATTACAATAGATCCAAAGTTAGGAGCTAAGAATGTACCAACCGAATTGATTGCTTGTGTAAGTGTCAAACGTGCTGAAGATGTTTCGGGGCTTCCCAAGATGGCAACATATGGATTTCCAGCTACTTGCAACAATACAATACCCGTTGCCAAAACGAACAATGAGAAAAGAAAGATGATGAAAGAGTGAAAAGTAACCGCAGGGAAAAACAATAAGCAACCTACCGCTGCAATAATGAATCCCAAAATCATTCCTTTTTTGTAACCAATTTTTTCGATGATCTTACTTGAAGGAATCGACATCACAGCATAAGCCGAAAAAAAGCAAAATTGCACCATAGATGCTTGAGTGTAATTCAGTTCAAAAACCTTTTTTAAATAAGGCACCAAAATATCATTCAATGAGGTAATGAAACCCATCATAAAAAAAAGCACCATCAAAGCATACAATGCCGTTTTGAAGCTCATTTTGTTTCCGTCTGTTAGTTGGGAAGTTGCAAACTTGTTACTTCCACCTTGTCCAATACCTGCCATTTGAATTATTTAGAATAGTTAAAATTGAATAGTTAAAAATTAAGAAATTAATGGAGCAATGACCATTGCCACAATTGATACAAGTTTAATTAAAATATTTAACGAAGGCCCTGAAGTATCCTTGAAAGGATCGCCAACGGTATCGCCAACCACAGCCGCTTTGTGCGGATCTGAACCTTTGTAATAAATGACGCCATCAATGTCTACACCAGATTCAAACATTTTTTTTGCATTGTCCCAAGCACCACCTGCGTTTGATTGGAAAAAAGCCATCATAATTCCAGAAACCAATACACCAGCCAAAAATCCTCCGAGCGATTCGGGACCAAATATAAAACCTATTAAGATAGGAACAACAAAGGCCAAACTTCCTGGAATAATCATTTGTTTCAAAGCAGCATTGGTCGATATCTCAATACACTTTTTATAATCGGCCTCGACCGTGCCTTCCATTATTCCTTTTATTTCTCTGAATTGCCTTCTCACTTCTTGAACCATTTGATTGGCCGCATCACCCACTGCTCTAATACAATAAGCTGAAAACAAAAATGGAATCATTCCGCCTATTAACAAACCACCTAATACTTTGGCATTTGAAATATCAATTGACGTCAGATTGGAGGTGTTCATAAATGCTGAAAACATCGCTAAAGAGGTCAAGGCGGCCGAAGCAATCGCAAAACCTTTGCCAATAGCAGCTGTTGTATTGCCCACAGTATCCAGAATATCAGTTCTTTGTCTCACTTCAGCAGGCAAGTGACTCATTTCTGCAATTCCGCCAGCATTGTCGGCAATAGGTCCAAATGCATCAATTGCAAGTTGAATTCCAGTAGTAGCCATCATTCCAGAGGCTGCAATTGCTACACCATATAATCCAGCAACTGAAAACGCGGATATAATTCCAATCACCAAAATAATTACAGGATAAGCGGTCGAGATCATTCCTACACTTAAGCCTGCAATAATATTAGTTGCACCTCCTGTTAACGATTGTTTGACAATGTATTTGACTGGTGCATAACTTTTGCCTGTATAATATTCAATGACAAGACTGATCAAAACACCTACCACTAAACCAATCACGATGGCATAAAAAATATTGATGGATGCAATGGCAGTGTTATGAATGTAAATAACAGGATCTAAAGTACTAGAAATCAAGAAATAGCAACAAACTGCGGTCATGATAACGGCAATAAAATTACCTGTATTCAATGCCCTTTGCGGACTGCCCGACTCTTTGATTCGGACAAATAATGAGCCGAAAATTGAAAACATCAGACCTATACCCGCAATAAATAAAGGCAAATAGATAGCAGGATTTACACCCGAGAACGTTTTCGTCATCGGAGCAACTGTTAAACCTAAGACCATGGTAGCCAAAATGGTACTGACGTACGAACCAAACAAATCGGCTCCCATTCCTGCAACATCGCCTACATTGTCGCCCACATTGTCCGCAATGACGGCTGGGTTTCTTGAATCGTCTTCTGGAATGTTAGACTCTACCTTTCCAACCAAATCAGCCCCTACATCGGCCGCTTTGGTATAAATTCCGCCACCTACTCTCGCAAAGAGAGCGATACTTTCTGCTCCTAAAGAAAAACCAATTAAGACTTCAAGTGTTTTATGCAAAGGCCACTTTGGTATTCCGAATAAAAAATCAAGATTGTTTAAAATCAGAAAAATTGAAATAATGCCCATTATTCCTAGGGACACCACATGTATTCCCATTACCAAACCACCTGAAAAAGAAACGTTTAATGCTTTTGAAAGACTAAATCGTGCTGCTTGAGTAGTGCGTACGTTCGATTTGGTGGCAATCTTCATACCCAAGTACCCAGCCGTGGCCGATAAAGACGCACCTAAAATAAAAGTAATTGCAATGAGCCAATGGGATGTTTCTTCTTCTGCCAGAAAACCAATTACAGTTGCAATAATCAAAACAAAAACTGCCAGTATTTTATATTCAGCTTTTAAAAATGAAATAGCACCATCGGCAATGTAGCCTGCAATTTTTTGCATCTTGGCATCGCCAGCATCTAACTTTTCGATCCAAACCGTTTTGTAAACGGCAAAGACGAAAGCTAAGATTGCTACAATTAAAACTATGTAAAGTTCCATTTACTACACCAAAAGGCTGCGAATTTATTTACTTTAGCGTTAGTGTACAAATTTTTAGTCCAATTATTAAATTATATGAAACAGATAGGGATTATTTCCGACACACATAGCTTTTTAGATGATAAAGTTTTCAAACATTTTGATGCATGTGACGAGATCTGGCACGCTGGTGATATTGGTGAGATTGAGGTTGCAAATCGCCTCAAAGCATTCAAAACTTTCCGAGCCGTTTATGGAAATATTGATGATAATGCAGTACGATTGGAATATCCTAAAGAACTTTTTTTTGAATGCGAAGGACAAAAAGTATACATGATCCATATTGCTGGGCCGCCAGGAAAGTATCTAAAGGAAGTAAAAGCAATGGTTCTGGAACTAAAGCCTACATTGTTTATCTGCGGACACTCACATCAGTTGAGTATTTTTTCAGATAAAATACATCACAACATGCTATTTCTCAATCCAGGTGCAGCAGGCAAGCATGGATTTCATCAGATGCGTACACTTGTTCGGTTAAAAATAGAAGAAGGTCGAATATTTGACGTTCAAGTAATCGAACTTGGGAAAAGGGCAGAATTAATCAAATAGCTATTTTTGAAGCAACCATTCTTCTGGATCCATCTTTTCGTTTCCTCTCCATATTTGGAATTGTAACTGATGCGCTTCGTCTTTATCTTCAGAAACCTGTCCAATTGGATCTTTGGCTTTGATCTTTTGACCTGTTTTCACCACAATATTTTTCAAACGGGCATATACTGTATAGTAATTTCCATGCTGGATCATCACCACCATACCCATGCCTGGCACATTGGCAACTGCCGAAATTTTACCTTCAAAAACGCCTCTTACTTCTTCGTCTTTATTAGTTTGAATATCAATTCCCAAATTCTCAATCACCACACCACGCAAAACTGGATGTGGTTTCCTTCCAAAACCTTGACTGATAAAACCATGTTTCACAGGCCATAACAACTGAGATTTATTTGCTTGAAAGGAAGTATTTATCTGTTTTGTTTCAGGAGTTTCATAAATTACTCCCGATTTTTCTTCAGCTTCTATTTTTTCTTTTTCCTTTACAGTTTTGGCGTTGGCCTTTCTCCGCGCCAATTCGGCTACTGCTTTGGCCTTGGCTTCTGCAAGTGCTTTTTCGATTTCTCTTTTTACTAAATCTGCAATTAGTTTATCTAGTTTTTCGACAGCAATCTTTCTTTCTTCTAGGTCTTTGACAATTTCCGTTTCTTTTTGGGTCAGTTCTTGTACAATATGATCGTGTTCACCTTTCATGACCGTTAGGTTTTCACTCTCTTTCACTTGAAAAACCAATAAATCACTTTTCTGATTTCTTTTTTTATTCAAACTAACATGCTCTCTAATGAGTATTTTTTCAACATGAGAAATGGCCTTGATTTGTCGTTTGCGCATTTCATTGTATTGCTCAAAATATTTCATCCGCATCAGCATTTGATTGAACGATTTGGCCGAAAAAAGAAAAGCCAATTTATCGATCCCATTACCAGTTTTTTGAGCCGAATACGCCATTTTAGCATATTCCTCTTTCATCTTTTTCAAATCATCTTCCAATGCATAGATCATCGAAGTTGTTTCAATTATCTCTGCATCAATAAGTTGAATTTCGTCCGATACGTTATGGATAATTTTGGAAGTAGTTTCTATCTTTCTTTTGATGGCAGATAGTTTTCCAATCGTGGCTGTTTTTTTGTTTTTGGTTTCATCCAAAATTCTATTTGCCTCATTTATTTTTTTGAGGTTTTCTCTTTTCTCCCTTTCTAATTGTTGTTTAGATTTTTGGGCTGTCGATACTAATGGCGCAAACGCTAGTGTGGTTAATAAAAATAGAAATAGAAAACGTTGCTTCACTTGCTAGAAATACGTGCTGAGCACAAAAATGGCTTTTTTGTATGTGAACTAAAAATTTTACTTCCTATCGTATTTACTTTTTATGTTAAAAGGGAAACGCATTTGCTTGTCTTTTAAATCGACACGTTGATGATTGATCGTGACGTTAGACTTCATCATGCCACTTTTAGAAAGATAATTGGCCAATATTTGTCCTGTAAATGCAAACTGGAATGTATCTAAAGGAGCAAAATCGGTATACTTAATCGTCAAATTATTTTTGGTTTCAGGATCAGTCACAATCACATTTTCAATCTTTCGGCTTGTTTTACTGATATGATTCAAAATACCTAGTTTATCTTTAGATTGACGTAGGATTGCAAAATCACCTTCGAAATTTAAGGAATCAGAATAGGTTATCGGTTCGATCAGATTGCCTAACAATGCGGCTTGTATCATCTTAAAGCTCAATTCCACACCAAAATTTTGTTTGACATAATTTAAACCTTCTGCATAAAAATTCTTATGAATTTTATCAATCACAAAAATAGAATCGGGAGTAATCAATGCCCTTACTACTTCAATTCCCAAAGCTGGGTTCACCGATATCCAAATCACACTATCCTTACGGATGCGAATTGTCATAGGCGATGAAAACTGATTCGTTCCATCGTCATAATCAATTTTCGCTTTAGACTGGAAATAGTCGAAATCTAATTCATTTACCTTAATAGTAGCTTTATGAGGCTTAACGGGTTGACTTTTTTGGAGATTTTTCTTGCAAGATGTAAACGCTAAAAGAATCAAGGAGAAAAATAGAAACCTATTCATACAATTTTCTGTCAGTTATTTTTTTATCTAATAAATTGGAATAACCTTCACCCTTTTTGGCTTTTTCCCAATTCAAAACAGCATTCTCCTTTTCGCCTATTTGGTACAAAATATCACCATAATGTTCGATTATAGTAGCATCGTTGGTTTTTAACAATGCTTTTTCGATGTATTTCTTCGCTCCTTCAAAATCCTTCATTTGATAAAGCACCCAAGCATAAGTGTCTAGATATGCGGGTTCTTCGGGACTTTTTTGAAGCATTTTTTCGCACATTTTCTTCGCTTTTTCCAATTTTTCTTTTCGGAGCGAAAGATAATAACTGTAATTGTTCAAGACGTGCACATTTTCAGGATCTAAATTCAAGGCTTCATCGTAACTCGAATCCGATTTTGGGTATTCTTTCAAACCGTTATAAGAATCACCCAATTGGGATAAAAACTGAATCGAAAGATCGTTATTGTTAACAATTATCTTTCTTCCAGCTTCTAGCTGTTCGATTGCTGAACGGTATTTTTTCTTGCTGATATAAGCCGAACCGCTATAAAAATAAAAGATGGGTTGAGTTGGAAATACTTCCAAAGCCTTTTCAGCATATTTGATAACGGTATCATTTTGATTCAATTCGGTAGCAAGAAAGATAATTTGTTGCCATATTTTGAAATGCGAATTGTCAATTTCAATCGATTTAACATAATTGGACAGTGCACCTTGTTTGATTTCTTGCAAAGCTAGTATGTCGCCATTCATTGCATATGCCTTTGCCTCTGATGGATGTACTTCAACCAAAATCTGTCCTAATCGTACGGTTTCTTTTTTTACCGAAGTATCTGTTTGCAATTGGCGAAGCATCGAAATGATCACTCCAATTTTCGCATCTATATTTAATTGTGGAGATTGAAAAGCTTTTTCAAGTTCTTTGGCCGATTCTGCCTTTTTACCTTCTTTTTTGTATATTTCATAAAGCATTAGATTGGCGAAAGGAGAATCTGGCTTTTTACTGATGTATTCTTCTAGTAGTTTTTTTGCTTCTTCATTTCTGTTATTTACAAACAATAAATTCGCAAGTTCAATTACTAGATTAGGATCCTCTGGTGTAATTTCAATTAATTTCTTCCATTCCAATATTGCTTCATCTAATCTATTTTGTTTTAAATAAAGTAATTGCTTTTGGCGTACAATCTCTTCATTGACTCCAAAAATGGTTTCTAATTTGGTATATGTTTTGACAGCACCGTCAAAGTCGTTTGTAAAAAGTTGAAGATTGGCAATGTTTAGTAATAATTCATCATTTCCAGTGATTGACTTTACTATTTTTTCATATATTTTAATTGCCTCTTTGTATTTTTTGTCTCGCTCATATAATTGTGCGAGCAACATACCATAATATTTGTTGTGTGGTGCTAATTCAAATGCTTTGTGAGTAAGCTCAATTGCTTTTGACAAATTATTTAATTGGGCATAACATTCTGCCAATTTGAAATTGAATGCCGCATTGTGTGGGTATAGTTTATAGGCTTTTTGAAGCCAATCAGTTGCTTTTTCGTACTTACCTAACAGGTATTCTTTGTTTCCTTCGACAAAATACTCTTCTGCTTGGCGCAGTTCCTGATTTTCTCTGATTAATTTCTGTTCCTTTTTATTTTTATTTTGGGCAAAGAGCGAAACGCTCCCTGCCAAAAGAAAAGGAATAATTATGTATAATTTTACTTTATTGTAGTTCAAAATCAATGAGTTATTCAGAAATAACATTAAAATCACCTACGCTCAAATCGCGCGCATGACCTTCGTAAGTGGCACTGTTTCCTAACATAGAATTAGTAATCACTGCATTTTTGATGGTTGCATTTTCTTGTACAATACTTTTGCTGATGACAGTATTGCTCACTTTAGTTCCGTTACCAAGCGAAACATATGGCCCAACAACACTGTTTGTGATCACTACATTTTCGCCAATAAATGAAGGTTGAATAATAACAGAATTGTCTATTTTGGCCGTTTTAGCAACTAAATCTGTACCGTTTAGGTAACCTAAGTATGATTTGTTGGTATCAACTGTTGAGTTTTTATTGCCACAATCCAACCATTCGCTGATTTGTCCAGGAACAAACTTAGTTCCTTTATTTTTCATGTTTTCAAGCGCATTGGTGATTTGGAATTCACCTTTGTCTGTCACATTATTATCAAGCAAATATTTGATTTCGTTGGCCAAATAACGACCATCTTTAAAATAATAAATTCCAATAATCGCCAAATCAGATACAAATGTTTCTGGTTTTTCTACAAAATCAGTAATATGGCCTTCTGCTCCTATTTTTACTACACCAAATGGTTTCGGATCTTCTACTTTTTGCACCCAAATTACACCTTCGTTTTTGGTGTCCATTTTAAAATCGGCCTTAAATAAGGTATCGGCAAATGCTACCACAATATTTCCATCCAAAGAAGGCTCAGCACAATATACAGCATGTGCAGTTCCTAGCGGTTGCTTTTGATAGTAGATTGTTCCTTTTGCACCAACCGATTCGGCTATTTTGATCAATTTGGCTTCTACTTCTTTGCCAAAATCTCCGATGATAAAAGCTACTTCCTCTACCTTTTCGCCACATACTTTAGCGATGTCTTCCACAAGACGTTGCACGATTGGTTTGCCTACGATCGGAACTAAAGGTTTAGGAACTGTAAGAGTATGAGGCCTCATTCTTTTGCCCATACCCGCCATCGGAACAATAATTTTCATAAAAAAGGTTTATTAACTTATTAGAAATATGTGATTTAGTATTTATTTCACTCCTGTACTGCCATAACCTCCAGCTCCACGTTCGGTTTCTGAAAGTTCATCACTCGTAATCCATTGCACGGTTTCGTGTTTGGTGATAATTATTTGGGCGATTCTCTCTCCGTCATTTACCAAAAAATCAGTATCCGAAAGATTGACCAAAAGTACTTTTATTTCGCCTCTGTAATCTGCATCAATGGTGCCTGGGCTGTTTAGTACGGTCAATCCATGCTTGTAAGCCAGCCCACTTCTTGGTCTTATTTGGGCTTCAAAACCAATAGGAAGCTCTAAATAAAGGCCTGTCCCGATCAGTTTACGTTCCAAGGGTTTAAGAGTAACAGATTCGGCCAACTCGGCTCGCAAATCCATACCAGCCGAAGCTTCGGTTTGATAATTTGGTAACGGATGTTTTGAGTGGTTTATTATTTTTACGAGCATAAAAACGAACTATATCAAGGCTGGCAAGTTATTAAGTTTGTTTGAAAAAACCATGTTTTAATAATCGCTATTGATTTATTGAGATTAGAAATTTGGTTGAAGCAAATATTTCGAATAGAAATCATCAATAATATCTACCGCTTCTTTGGCCGTATCTACTATATGAAACAAATTTAGATCTTCTGGACTGATATTGTGTTCTTCATTTAACATCACTTCTTTCATCCAACTCATCAAACCGTTCCAATAACTTGAACCTACTAATACGATTGGAAATGCTCCAATTTTTTTGGTTTGAATCAACGTTATGGCTTCAAATAGTTCATCCAAAGTACCAAAACCACCTGGCATGACCACAAAACCTTGTGAATATTTGACAAAAACCGTTTTTCGTACAAAAAAATAATCAAACGTAATGAGTTTATCGCTGTCTATATATGGATTATGCGATTGTTCGAATGGCAAATCTATATTCAAGCCAACTGATCTTCCTTTTTCAGATCGTGCGCCTTTGTTGCCCGCCTCCATAATTCCAGGACCTCCACCTGTGATTACTCCATAGCCATGACGAACCAGTTTGGCCGAAATTTCGA
>JAYVIX010000230.1:0-8585 GCA_043769845.1 Cytophagales bacterium | reverse complement strand
CCGAACAACAGTTTGCCCACGAACTGGAGGAATTGAAGAAAAACGATTCTGGAAAATTACCGCCAAACTGGATGCTTTCGCCACAATCGGTTGTGACCTATCTGATGGGTGGCAAACTAAAAAATGGTTTTGAGGTAAGCCCAAAATACATCGGAAAGCAAAAACTGATGGAAATTGCGGTGGCCACACTTACCACCGACCGAGCTTTGCTTTTGTACGGTTTGCCAGGAACGGCCAAATCTTGGGTGTCGGAACATTTGGCAGCGGCAATCTCAGGCGATTCTACGTTGGTGGTACAAGGTACAGCCGGAACTAGCGAAGAATCAGTACGTTATGGATGGAACTATGCACGTTTGCTTTCCGAAGGACCGTCTGCCAATGCCTTGGTAGAAACACCAATCATGCGTGCAATGAAAACAGGAAAAATAGCTCGTATTGAAGAATTGACCAGAATTGGTTCGGATGTGCAAGACGCCCTTATTACGGTGCTTTCCGAAAAATCATTGCCTATTCCTGAATTGAATTCGGAAGTGCAAGCCATTCGCGGTTTCAGCATCATCGCTACGGCCAACAACCGCGACAAAGGCGTAAACGAATTGTCGAGTGCCTTGAAAAGAAGGTTTAATACTGTGATTCTTCCTTTGCCCGAAACACTGGATGAAGAAGTGGACATCGTAAAACGTAGAGTCGAAAGTTTTGAAAAAGTGATGGAAATGGCCGCACAACCTCCCGCTTTGGAGGAAATCAGAAGGATTGTCACCATTTTCCGCGAACTTAGGTCAGGTGTGACGTTGGATGGAAAAACAAAAATCAAAGTTCCGTCTGGTACATTGAGTACGGCCGAAGCCATTTCAGTAGTAAACAACGGCATGGCGATGGCCACTTATTTTGGCGATGGCAAACTGAACGCCAGCGATCTTTCGTCAGGTATTGTTGGAGCTATTTTGAAAGATCCAGTGCAAGACAAAATCGTTTGGCAAGAATACTTGGAAACAGTCGTGAAACCACGTGATAACTGGAAAGATATTTATAGGGCTTGTCGGGAGATGCTTTAATTAGTAGTAAGTATTTAGTATCAAGTAGCTAGACCGTCTTTTGGTACTGACCTTCGGTCTGACCAAAAAGATGTGATTTGATCAGACCGAAGGTCAGTACCAAATCAAACAAAGTAAAAGCACAGAACTATTAATTATTAATTATTAACTATTAATTACCCCCATGAGCATACACCTTTTAGGCATTCGGCACCATGGCCCTGGGTCGGCACGGAATGTGAAGGAATATCTGGAGGAAGTAAAGCCCGACATTATCTTAGTCGAAGGGCCGCCCGAAGCCAATGAATTGCTAAAATGGAGCATCGATGCGGCCATGAAGCCGCCTGTGGCCATTTTGGTTTATCGTCCTGAAAATCCGCAGCAAGCCGTTTTTTATCCATTTGCTACCTTTTCGCCCGAATGGCAAGCGATCACTTATGCCGTGAAAAAAAATATCCATGTTCGGTTTATCGACATGCCATTGTCGCACAAGTTTGCGTTGGAAGAAGAGGCTAAAAACGAAGCTTCTAGACTAGAAAATAGTGCGGAAACTTTTGAAGACGAGGAAATAGAAGCACCTGAAATAGCGATCCGCAGAGATCCAATCGGTTATTTGGCCGAAGCAGCTGGTTTTTCGGATGGCGAACGTTGGTGGGAACACATGTTCGAACAACGTCAAGAAGGCAAAGAAGTATTTCAGGCTGTAGCGGAAGCAATGCAAGCCTTACGAGACGAATTGCCCGAAAAAGACAACCGAACCGAAAATATCCGTGAAGCATTCATGCGAAATGGCATTCGCCAAGCCGAATTGGAAATGTTTCAGGAAATAGCCGTAGTCTGTGGCGCATGGCACGTGCCTGCTCTCTCAAACATGCCCAAACTTAAAGAAGATAACGATCTTTTAAAGAAACTTCCCAAAGCGAAAGTAGAAGCTACCTGGATTCCATGGACTTACAACCGACTTACGTTCCAAAGTGGCTACGGAGCTGGCATTCACTCGCCCGGTTGGTACCACCATTTGTGGCATACACCCGAAGACAAAGCGATCAAATGGATGAGCCGTGTAGCCGCTTTGTTCCGTAAGAAAAAGATGGATACATCGGTAGCACATGTGGTAGAAGCCGTTCGGCTGGCCGAAGCCTTGGCTGCCATGCGCGGTTTGTCCGAGCCTAGTTTGGCCGAATTGAACGAAGCGACTTTAACAGTACTTTGTTTTGGAGAAAGCATTTTACTGACTTTGGTCAACGAAGAACTGGTCGTAAGCGACCGAATAGGCGAGGTTCCTTCCGAAATTCCCAAACCTCCTCTTCAATTAGATTTAGAGAAAAAACAAAAATCGCTCCGTCTTCCTGCCGAGCCTTCTTACAAAGAATATACCTTTGACCTGCGCAAAGATTCTGATCTGGAACGAAGTATCCTATTGCACCGTCTTGCTATTTTAGATATTCCTTGGGGTCACAAAACCTATTCGTCTAGCAAAGGCACATTCAAAGAAGCGTGGAATCTGAAATGGCAACCCGAATTTTCGATTGCACTAATCGAAAAAGGAGCATTGGGAAATACAGTCGAAGAAGCCGCCAAAAATCAAGTGGTACTGAAAGCTACCGAAGCAGCTTCTTTGAAAGAACTCAGCCACCTACTCGGCTTAGCTGTACCTGCCGAATTGCCATCGGCCATCGAAAGCCTCTTGCAATTGCTTGATAATAAAGCGGCTGCAACAGGCGATGTGATGGAACTGATGGACGTACTTTCACCATTGGTGAGTGTGTCTAGATATGGAAACGTGCGGAATACCGATGCTACTTTGATGCTGAAAATAGTCAACAGCCTCATTGCGCGTATTTGTATTGGGCTTCCGTCTACTTGTACTTTGGTGGACGAAAATGCGGCAAGCCAACTGCTCGATTCGTTCGTTTCGCTCAACGAATCCATCGCATTACTTCAGCAACCCGAACAGCAAGAACAATGGCAAAACACCTTGAAAGCCATCGCTTTCTCGGATGCCACCGTTCCTTTACTTGGCGGCTACAGCACACGCATTCTGAACGATGCCCACATTTTTACTTCAGAAGAAATGATCGTCAGTTTTGGAAAAGCACTTTCTCCCCAAAACGAACCTGCGAAAATTGCTTCATGGCTTGAAGGTTTCCTAAAAGGCAGTGGTACGATTCTCTTGCTAGACGAAGATCTTTGGAGCCTGATCAACCAATGGTTTGCGTCTTTGGAAGATGACACGTTTGTGGAATTCTTGCCCGTGATGCGAAGGACATTTGCCCAATTTACCCCAGCCGAACGCAGAAAACTAGGCGAAAAAGCCAAAGGAGGCGGAAGTTCAAGTACACAAAAACTATCTCTTTCAGATTTTGATTTTGAGCGTGCCGCCAAAGGACTTCCTGTAATTGCCCAATTAATCGGTTTAAAACAAACGGTATGACAGACGAAAAACTACTTCGCAAATGGCGAATGGTACTAGGTGGCCACGAAAGCGATGGCACTGGTGTAACCCTAACCGAACAAGACATCAAAATAGACCAAACGCTTGAAGCCCTTTACGATTCAGAGAAAAAAGGAGGTTTAGGCGCTTCTTCCCCGAATGTAAGCCGTTGGCTAGGCGATATTCGTACTTTTTTTCCCTCTACAGTAGTGAAAGTGATGCAGCAAGATGCCCTCAAAAGGCTCAATCTTACGTCCATGCTGATGGAAAAAGAGATGCTGGAAAACGTGGAACCAGATGTCAATTTGGTCGCTACGCTCATGTCGCTACGACATTTAATTCCTGCCAAAACCAAAGACACAGCTCGACAAGTGGTCAAAAAAGTAGTGGACGAATTGTTGAAAAAACTTTCGCAACCAACACAACAAGCCATTGCAGGAAGTTTGAATCGATCGGCCAGAAGTCGTAGACCAAGGCACAACGAAATCAATTGGTCGGCTACGATTTTGAAAAACCTAAAACATTATCAACCTGAATACAAAACGATAATCCCTGAAGAACGAATCGGTTATGGTCGCAAACGTAAGGCTTTGAAAGATGTGGTACTTTGTTTAGACCAAAGTGGTTCGATGGGCAGTTCTGTGATTTATTCGGGCATTTTTGGTTCAGTAATGGCTTCTATTCCTGCTATCAAAACCAAAATGGTGGTATTCGACACAGCCGTTGCCGACCTGACGGATGAATTGCAAGATCCTGTCGATTTGCTTTTTGGCGTGCAATTGGGTGGCGGAACAGACATCAATCTCGCCCTCACCTATTGCCAACAAATCATGCCCAAACCAAGCGACACTGTTCTAGTTTTGATTACCGACTTGTACGAAGGAGGAAATCCACAAGAGATGCGCAAACGAATGGCCGAAATTGTTAACTCAGGCGTTCAACTGATTGTTCTCCTTGCCCTAAATGACGATGGAGCACCTAGTTACGACCATTACAATGCTACTTTTCTAGCTAATTTGGGAGTGCCTGTGTTTGCTTGTACACCAGATAAGTTTCCTGATTTGATGGCCGCTGCACTAAGCAAACAAGACATTGGTATTTGGGCTGCAAAGGAAGATTTGGTATTGAAGAGGTAATTTAATAATGCCTACTTTCTTCTCAAGCAGTAGGCATTATTAAAACTAAAAATATCAAATCGAATAAAAATCCACCTTCTCAGTACTAATTACTTTCACCACGCCCATTCGCACCAAATTGACCAAAATCTTTTGTGCCCGCCAACGGCCTATATTCGCCATTTTACAAAATTCTGGTAATGTAACTCGTTGGTTTTGTTCTAGATAATTCAGTAAAATCTTTTCAGCAGTTCCAAAAGTGAGTTTACTAGCTTCTTCCACAGCATCGCTACGCATCACATCCAACATCACTTTACTCGCTAGTAAACATTGGTCGTGCACACGAATATAAGCCCACCATTTCCCATCTTCTCCTTTGGTATAATGTGGTTTTGTACGACTTTGAGGCACTTCGGCAATCAGAATATTTCGCCCCAAATATTCCTGAACACTAAAATGAATTTTCACTTCAGGCTTACAATGTAGCCCCGCTGCCATTTCGAGCATGTATTTTTCTTCTTCAGGATTAATCTTGGCTGTTGCCCCATTGTCCTTGATCCCAACCAAAAGCACGCCACCTTTTGTATTGGCAAAAGCAACTAAAGCCTTGGCGATTTTCTGTGCACTCGTGATCGTTTGTTTGAAGTCCAAACATTCTCCCTCGCCTTTTGATATGAGTTCTTTCAGATTCAAATTCTCACGTTTTTGTACTTGACTATTAACAATTGGCTACTTTAGATGTTCCAAAATAGGCAACAAAAATGACAGATATTATTCATTTTAAAAAGGAAGGTTTATTCACTCGTTTTGGGGCAAAATACACCAAAATAGACAAATCCATTTTCTACTATTTGCATCATTCCCTGCAAATTGAGGCAGATTTTTCGGTCTCTCATTTAATGGAAATCCTAAAAGAACACGAAACAGAAGTGAACCTCGCTTTTATGGCTTACACACGAGGTTTCGAAATCGCTCCTTTTTACGAAGAAATGCATTTGCCACTCGAAAATCCAAAAGAAAAACCAATCAATCGTCTAGAATTTGCATGGACAAGTGATATTTACAATCTGAATGAATTTGGAAAACCCAAATACGAAATCGCTGAATATGTGCACATTACAGGAAAGAAGAAAAACGACAAAGAACGATATGGAATCAGCTTCAGTCCGCTAAATGAACTAAAAACGGCCACTTTCAAACTAAACACCGAAATAGAATACAAACGTATTGAATTGGGCGATATTTGGGAAGAAGACCGCAAGCCCAAGACAAAACTATTTTTGAAAGGCGTAAAAGAATACACGTTTGGAGACATTGTTGGCACTTTCCTGAACGAAATAACCTTTGATGGCTACCCACATCACCGAAATGAACGCATTGCCGAATTGGAAATACGAGCGGAAGAATCCAAAACAGAAAAAGGAACTCCCTGGGAAGTCATCCAACTGGAATGGAAGGAAAAAGAACTGAAAGAATGGACAAAAAAAGAAGGTAAAACCAAGGCTTTAAAAATCGAAAAATTGCAGAAAGAGATCGCGTTTTTAAAGGAAAAGATGGCTAAACTTAAATAGCTAACCAAACCAAAAATGGATTAATTTTGTACTTGTAATTTGCATTCAATGAATACAGAGGAAATCGACAAAGCTGACGGTATAGAAGAGGAATTAGGTAACGAGGATATAAGAATTGACAAACCTTTTAACCCTGCGGAAATAAATATCAAAATTATACCTCGAAATATCGGTCAATTGATTGAATTGTTAGGCGACAATCAGATTTTAATTCCTAAATATCAGAGATTGCCAAATCTTTGGAGTGAAATAAAGAAAAGCCGATTTATAGAATCATTGATGCTAGATCTGCCTATACCATTGTTTTACTTTGATGAAAGAGATGACAAAAAATGGTATGTGGTTGATGGATTACAAAGAATGAGTACTCTTGAACATTTTGTAATTGGGAAAGGAGGAGTCGGTAATAATAAAAGTCATTTAATTCTTCAAAATTTAGAATTCCTAACAGAATACAATGGTAAAACATGGGAAGATTTACCAAAAGATATCAAAAGGAGAATAAACTCTAACCAAGTCACAATAACTTTGATTGGCAAGGGTACTCCAGACGAAGTGAAGTACACCATTTTTAGTAGAATTAATCAAGGTGATGTTCCTCTGAAAGCCCAAGAAATCAGAACAGCACTTTTTCAAGGATATAGAATTGATTTTTTAGAATCTTTGATTTCTAGTGAGACAGAAATTGGCCGATTGTTTAAAAAAGCAACAGATAGTTCTGTCAAATCTAAAAGACAGGAAGATTTAGATTTTATTTCCAGATTCATCGCATTCTACCTCATTGATTATACCCAATATGAACCCGACATGGACAGGTTTATCACTCTTGGAACAAAAGAGATTCCTGTAGACAAACAAAAATTAGAAGCAATCGGAACAGATTTCAAAAACGCATTAAATCTTAGTATCAACCTATTCGGAAACGATGCTTTTAGAAAAAGGCAAAACAAATCTGATACACGAAAACCGATCAATAAGCCAATTTTCGAGGTGATAAGTGTGGCTTTTGCTAAACTAAATATCGACCAAAGAAATACACTGGAAAAACATAAAGATGCATTTATTGAAAAATTTACCCAATTTCAAAATACAAATACCAAATTCTGGGACGCAATCAGTACTGGAACAGCGGGAACTGATCGTGTTTTAAACAGAAATAATGAATTCAAGACTTTTTTAAACGACTTTTTAAATGGTAAATGAGATACATATCCAAAACTTTAAATCCCACAAAAAAACAGATATCGTTTTCAACAACTTAACTGTTTTGTGTGGAAATAATGGTGTAGGAAAATCATCAGCCATTCAACTTTTGCTACTTTTAAGAGAAGCCTATTTAAAAGACCGCTCATTTAATATCATGGATTTGAAATCTAATCCTGTAAAAGTGGGTACACCAAATGATGCTATTTATGAGTTTAGTGCTAGCGACAGCTTTCAAATAGACCTAAAACTAAACGATGAAATTTCAACATTTTTATATGAGGCAAATAGTGAAGACGCTAAGATTAAGACATTTATAAGTTTAAATCAAAAAAGCAGTAAACTACCTTCAAATCATATTTTATCTTCAGAAAGTTTATTTACTACCTATTTCCAATACATAAGTGCGGCAAGACTTGGCCCTCAAGAAAAATATGAAAAGGATGACAAAATTGTAGATGTACATAAACAAATCTCTGTAATTGAAGGCAAAGCGGAGTATTTCGTCCACTTTTTAGAACGGTACAAAGATTTAGAAGTCATTAAAGAAATCTGTATTTTAAATGATTCTGTTAAATTTTCAGATTTATCCACTCAGGTAATAGCTTGGGAAAATTGTATTGGAAAAGGAATAAATATTGAGATAGAGGATATTGGAAAGCTAGGATTTTTATTGAAATATAATTTCGAAACAGACGCAAGCCCCACAGGAAGAACTAAAAGTTTTGAAGCTACAAATGTTGGTTTTGGTCTGAGTTATGTAATGCCAATCTTAGTCGCAATACTTTCAGCCCAAAAAGGAGCACTTATAATCATCGAAAACCCAGAAGCTCACTTACATCCTAATGGAATAGCAAAATTGACGGAATTGATTTGTATTGCAACACAGGCTGGAATCCAAATTGTTTTAGAAACCCACTCTGATCATATCATAAATGGTATTTTAGTACAATGCAAAAAGTTTGAACAAAACGAAAAAGGTATTGACCGAAACAATGTGAGTATTTACCAATTTGATAGAGATGAAAACGAGCATTGTACTGTCTCAACCAAAATTGCGGTGGAAGAAGACGGTCTTATTCGGTATCCTCCAAAAGGTTTCTTTGACCAATTCACGATTGATCGAAAATTTTTAATGGGATTCTAATGTATCAAAATTTACATTTTTATATCGACTTAGATTGGGCAAAAAATATTGAAAGTCCGACCTATATTAAAGATTTAACAA
>JAYVIX010000229.1:0-46100 GCA_043769845.1 Cytophagales bacterium | reverse complement strand
GGGGCTCAAAAAAAGAGAAACAAGAAATTGTTTCTCTTTTTTTATGCCCCAATTTAACAAAAAAAGGGAGATTTTATCCAACATAGATAAAATCTCCCTTTTTTGTTTGTTTCCTTAAATCGCTAAAATCCTTGTTTCTCCTCTAGATTTTCAGGTATTGCATCTTTTTTGTTCTTCTTTTTCTTTTTGCTCTCCTTTTCTGTAGGCGGAGTTTCTTCTGGGTTGCCTTCTAAAGGAACCACTTCCGCAGGAATTGTTTCCACAGGAGCAGTTTCCATTGCAGGAGCTGCTTCTTCACTAGGTTCTTCTGATTTCTTTTTCTTCTTTTTAGACTCCTTTTCTGGTTCAATTGGGGTTTCTTCCACAGGTGCGACTTCTTCTGCAGGTAGAGATTCAATAGGTGTCGTTCCTTCGGCAGGCTTGTATTCGTCAAATATTTCTTTGCCTAAGTAATTCGCATTGAACTCTTTATTAAACTGAACTTTTTCGCTAGGGTCGGCAGGTACAAAAGAAAGTTTACCTATCGCTTCTCCTTTCGATTTGGCAAGTACCGATTTTGTAAATTCTTCGTCATTTGAACAGAGGGCGACTCTAGAACCTTCGAAACTGATATAGTACCATTTTTCGGCATTAGGTGTTAAAAGAATTTTTAAAGCATCGCCTGCTGTGGTACGTTTTATTTCCACTAAGCCCTCTACCATTGCATTGATTTCCTTTTTCAAAATATTCGAAACACCAATCAAGCCTTTGCTGTAATATCCTGAATGTGCGGACGACCATTCGAGGTTTACTTGGCTCAGAACCAATGCACTAGAAAGTTTACCAATAGTCCCGAGTGGTTTTTGATTCCCCTGACCTACCTGCTTTTCAAAACTATCGAATGCTTTTTGGCCAACCAAGTTGACTAATTTGAGACGAAGGTTGTCTGTATAGTCGTTGGCGTATGATGCATTATTCTGCGCAGCATGAGCCGCAATGTTTATACCCATTGATGCCAATGCAGCGGGGTTTACCTTCGTCATCGGGATGCTTAGCAAGGTATTGAAATTGTAATGAGAGCTATCTAAGTTTCCTTTTCCAATGATACTAGTGGATATCTCGAAGTCCAAGAAAGGTTGAATCAAATTGGCTTTTCCTTCATAATGCAAGGCCGAGGTATTGTCGTTGAATGATAATTGATTGCCCTCTGCAAATGGATTTTGCATTTTCTTAGGTTCAGCGACTACATATTCTTTTGTTTCAGGAATGAATTTCAGATTTCCTGAAACTTTGAAAACGTCTTTGTCAGCTTCACTTTCTTTGGTACTGATGAAGCTAGAGTAAAGCTTGGTGCCATCTACTGTTAAATGTAGTCCAGTTCTAATCGCTTCGCCATTATCGCTTTTGGCATCAGCCAGGTTAATAACCACTTCGCTAGAATCACCCATTCGTTGATAAGCAAGCCAGCTTCCAACACTGTTGTTACGCTTCAAATCCAATTTTACAAAACCGTTGAATACCGGATTTTTCTTGTTCGAATGCAGATCCATGTCGCCTTTGAATAGAATTCCTTGCGAAATGTGCAGCTTTTCTTCTTCTGAAACATCTGTTTTTGCAACGGTAATTCTTTTAGTGGATTTAATGCTTTTAGATTTTCTTTTGTTGGTAATCTCAATGGCCACTTCAGGGAAGTCAAATTCGATTATTTTTATTTTATGCTTTTCCTTTTCAGAAGAAGTGTAATCGAACATAGCATCACCTCTGAATTCTTTTCTAGAGATAATGTCGATTTTGGCGTTGGTCAGTGTGTGGTATTTGTTCACACTGTCCATTCTTACAATCGCATTTTTTAATGTTTCGATTTTCCCACCCTCAAAAATGGTGAGTGCATTACTGTCAGGTATGATTTCGCTATCCGCCACTCGTACATAAGGAACGCCCTTCACTTTTAAATATTGCTTTTTGATGTCGTAAAAAGCATATCCTGCACTAAATGAAAGCGAATCGGCTTCGGGACTTATATCATAAAACTCACCCATTGTCGATTTGGGATCTTTTTTGTTTCCCATCGTAAGTGTTTGTTTTTCTAAATCCCACTCACATCTTTTTATAGATGAAGAATAATGTATGTACGGAAAAGTGTCACTTGCAAAACCTTCTACTTCGGGTGAAATGATGGCTTTGTTTGTTTTCAGATTAAATTCAATTTTTGAATTACTAGAAACCATGTTCGGTTTGGCAGCATCGACCGAATTGATTTTGAAATTGGCAAATCGGCTTGAAAAACTTTCCTCTTTTAGCAAATGTTTGTTAGAGACAATTTCCGAACCATGCGTACTCATTTTGCCATCAGCAAAAGCAGTTTTTGGCGTCAAACCGACTTTACCTTCAAATATTGCCTCGTTAGCATAAAGACTAAAAGGCTTGTTGAATGTTTGAAAAATGAGTGTATCACGTTTTGGATACCATTTCACCTCATGTTCCTCTATCTGAATATCAGGATGTTGCACTTCTGGAGTTGCTATTTTTTTGACGGTTGCATTATTTCCAATCGCAATCAAAGAATCAGGATAGAAAATCAAGTCTTCAGAATTGATTGTTGTTTCCATTGTTTCCAATTTTCCTGAGCCTCTAATTCCTAGCATGTTCAGAGAGATTTTCTCATAAAAACGTCCTTTTTTTCCGTAGATAGGGTAGCCTTCTTTGGGAGTTGTATGCTCGAAACCTAGCGACAAATCGCTTTGGAGCGTTAAACGTTCTTTGAAATCAGGAAAAATTCCGTTTGAAAGAAATGTTCCATCAAAGGCAATTGCTTGTTCCTGCTCACTATTCAAACTATCAACTGTAAAAGGAGGAATTTTGAATAATAAATTACGATCATAAGCACCTCCTAGGATTTCTTTTTTATCAAAATACACTACACCTCCTGCACTTGCATGGAAAATCGGATATTGAGGCATTAACCTTTTGCCACTTTTATTGGCAGGTTTATTGATGTACAAATCGCCCCGAGATTGATCTAGTTCAATTCCTAAACGTTTGTGTTTCATGTTTTCTCCACCATAAATACCGATGTTAAAATCCTTGGAAATATTGATATTTACACCATCTACTTTCCCCATTTTAACCATGAAACTATCATAATCAAATTTGTAGTTTCGCCCAGTAAACAAGAAACGACCAGCATTTATTGTACCATTAAAAGTCATGTTTCTATTCTTCTCAATTACGACTTCGCCAGTACTATCGGTTTCCATATAAACATTGAGTGGACGACACAAATAGGCGCGTTTGATCCCATTTCCAACCATTTTTTTAGTCGTCATGTCCAAAATGACATTCGTTTTTTGTGGACTTAGACATACCAATTGGATACCGTCAAAATCCTTTTTGTTAGATTTTGCCAAATGATAATGCCAAGCTTTTTTGGTAAGTTTTATAAATCCAGTTTGAGGATTAAATTCTGCAAATCCTTCTTGGGCTAATACCGCCATTGCCGATCGTATTGTTGCTGGATTTTGCTTTATTGACGATGCTAAATCATCTGAATAAAAACTATTTCCTTTTCCCGATTTTGAAAAACCAATAGCCACTTGCAATGGATGAAAAGGGAATAAACCTTTTAATTGATCGTATTTGTCTTCGTCAAAATATTCGTAAGAAGAAAGTTTTACAGGAGTTTGATTTCTAGCATTGATGACATAAAAATCCATGCGATCTTTATTGATATCATAAAGTGCCGCTTCTGAGTTGATTTCCATTTTATGATACGTGTCGTAGTAACTCATGTTTTTTGAGTTGCCACTTGCTTGAGTCAGTTTGAGTTTTTTGGCACTCTTTAGAAACGAGAATTTTGCTCCCAAATGATAAATAGAATCTCCACTAAACGGAATCACAATTGCTGCCTGACGTGAATTTACGGCAGAGTCAGTGATCTCAAAACCTTTCGAAATTGCTTTGAATTTCAACACCCCAGCTTTTGTATAACTCAAAGTCGAGTTGCCCATATCTGCCGAAGAGGTATTGATAATTTTTCCACTAAGACTAAATCCTCCGCTCAAACTTAAGCCTTCTCCAATGTTTCCTAAATTCACCTTATTAGAATAAGAGGCAAAAGCTGGATAAGGGACATTCGTTTTATCCTGTCTGTTTGTAGCTTTATAGGCAAACGAACCTTTGATAGGTTTTTCAATTTTGCCTTTATAAGTAAAAGTGACGTTTTCGGCATACAATTCCTGTTTCGACATATTCATACTGTATTTGTCAAATTCAGCAAATACTTCTTTGCCATTTAAACCTGCATTTGACCAATCAAATGTTGCTTTTGATCCAACAAAAAGATTATTAAAGGCCATTGCAGTTCCTTTTATGTTTGCAAAAGAAACCGAATCGTTTTTACTAGCCATTGAAAATGTGGCATTTGAAATTCGAATAATTGGCCCTAAAATAACAGGCAATATCACTTCAGGCGGAGCGTCTGTCAACACTTCGGCCATGTTCACATCCTTGCTTCCTTTATTTTTTTGTGGATCTTCTGAAAGGCTTGTACTCCAATCAGCATTTTCGTCTTGTAGTTTTTCTACATTACTCACGGCTGGTTCAATAATTGGAGCATCAGCATTGGCTACCGTTTTTGGGTCAATGTACCAAATGCTAAAATTGGTACATTGTACGTTTAATCGATTGAAATTGCTGCTATACAGACGGTTTTGCTCCAAAAATGTATTCGTAAAATCTAGGTATTTTTGAAACAAATTGACTGGATGGTTTTCCAAAACTTGCGAAGTCACATAAATAAGTGAATCGAGTTTTGCGCCTTTCATGCTTTTGGTTATAACTGCATTATTAAAAAGTGAAAAATAACCCATATAATTTGGGTTTACTTTATAACGTTTTTTTTGCATCGAAATAGCAATGCTGAAAATCTGTTGCTTTTGTTTGTCGCTCAGGCTTCCTCCATTCCAAAGTCCATCGAAAGTTTGAGCCGTTTTGATGGCTTGCTCATTTTTAGAACTTTCCATTACTACTTTCAAATCGGCCATGAACTTGGAACGATCTTCGGTAAAACGTGCTTGAGAAAAAGTAACTTGGCTTGCAATTGTCAAGCCAAGAAATAGAAAAAGTCTTGTTAGTTTCATTGTATCAGTTCTTTTTAAATACAGGTGAGATCCAATTGTTCTTATTTTTTCTGCCAAGATATTCCAAACCATTTGGTTCGGTTCTTTCAAAAATTTCGTCTAAATCATGTTCAAAAAATCCACTTAATAATAAAAGTCCACCGCTTTTCAGATGGCCTGCATAAAGTGGCAATTCGGTAAGTACCACATTACGAGTGATGTTAGCCAAAATAATGTCAAATTTTTCTGTTTCAGTAACCGTTTCAGAAATGGTTCCAAATCTGATTTCGCAGTTTTTAATGTTGTTCAGAGCCAAATTCTCGGTGGTGTTTTCGATGCACCAAGGATTATTGTCGATCGCTATAATATTGGTAGCACCTTGCATGGAAGCAAAAACCGAAAGAATGCCTGTTCCGCAACCTACATCCAACACATTCTTACCTACAAAATCTAATTCGGTTTGGTTGGCAAGTACCAATGCTGTTGTTTCATGATGTCCTGTACCAAATGACATTTTAGGATCAATCACAATTTCCCATGTCATCGTTGGGTCTAAAGGATGGAAAGTGGCACGAATTCTTAATTTATTTTCAACTACTACTGGCTCGAAATTTTTCTCCCATTCATCGTTCCAGTTTTTGTCTTCCATCAGACAATGTGAATAATCTTTCACACCCGATTCTGCATATTTAGCCAACACTCTTTCCAAAGCAACAGTGTCGAAATTTTCGGTTTCGATGAATGCTTCTAAATGGTCAGGATATTCGGCAAAAGAATCAAAGCCTATTTCTGAAAGTTCTGCCACCAGAATTTCGGAAATCTCAGTCGATTTCAATGGAATATTAACTTCGATGTATCGTTGTGAAATGTTCGTTATTTCGGGCATCCTGCAAATGATTCTGTGGTGGTGTAATAAATAGTAAAATCGCTTCCTCGTTTTTCTTCCTTAAGATAAATTCGAAAATCGGCAATATCGCGTTTTTCGGTCATGTACCAAAGGCCGGCCTTGTCGGCAAAAAGTCGGTTGTTTTGTTTATAGACGATTAAGTCGGCAAATGCTTCACTAGATTCTACAAACACAATAAAGTCTGCTTTTTTGGGATCTTCTTCAATAAAAACGGATCCGTAAATCTTGCAAACAATTGGGTTTATTCCTTGTGCGCTACAAACAGTATTGCCACTCAACAAAAATGCGAGTGGCAATATAAATGAGAAAAAATGTATATATATAATTTTCAAGAATTAGAACGATTTTGCAATGTCTACAAAGTCTCTTGCTACCAACGATGCGCCACCGATTAGTCCGCCATCTACATCAGCACATGCAAAAAGTTCTTTTGCATTCGATGGTTTTGCGCTACCGCCATAAAGGATTGAGATTTTGCTCGCCACTTCTTCGCCATATTTCGAAGCAAGATGCTTGCGGATCATTGCGTGCATTTCTTGCGCTTGCTCAGTAGAAGCCGTTACGCCAGTACCGATTGCCCAGATTGGTTCGTAAGCGATTACTACTTTTTTGATCGTTTCGGCATCTAAGTGAAAAAGACTTTCGGTCAATTGCTCAGATACAAATGCGATGTGGATGGCAGCCTCGCGTTGTGCCAAAGTTTCGCCACAACAAAAAATAGGAGTCATGCCACGCGAAAGCACCATGTCGGTTTTGTCTTTCAACAATTGATTGCTTTCGTTGAAATATTCTCTGCGCTCGCTATGTCCTAAGATCACGTATTCGACCCCAACAGATTTCAACTGATCGGCCGAAATTTCACCTGTGAATGCGCCATATGGTTTTGAGTAGCAATTTTGTGCACCCAAAGAAAGGTGTTTTGAATTGTTTACAATTTTGTCAACTTCCGATAAATGGATAAATGGCGTACACAATACCAGCTGAACATCAGAGTTGATTTCATTTTTTACCAGCTCGGCTACTTCCGATGCTAGTGCTAACCCTTCGCTAAGAGTTTTGTTTAATTTCCAGTTGCCAGCTACGATTTTCTTTCTCATGGTTCAAGTAAAATAGGATGAACAAAGATAATTTTTTTTTTGGCTAAGGGAAACTTATTGGGCGAATGGCTAGAAAAACTGTGAGTCTGTTAAATCTTAACTCTATTCTTTAAAATAATTCGGTTACTTCATTATACAAAATAGGCTTAGACATATCAAGGTTTAGTTTCTGAAAATGGTTCTATTCTTTTTAAGTATTTGTTAAAACATGTTTTGATTTGAAATAATTGAGGATCCGAACTCTCGAATCCTACTATTACTAATTGCTTTTCGCTCACAAAAGCAGGTGATGATGCACGCCTTTTTAACCCTTTATTCATTTATCCTTGCACTTCTAAATGCTAAAATTCTCCTAACTTCTTAAATATCAAGAAGATTAAGGTTTCTCCGCAGACCTACGTATTTGAACTAACCAAATTTATAAAAGAGCGAGGGCTTTGGAATAAATGTTCGGTTTAACCAATAAAATCCTAATTCAAAGAATTTTCAATTTTACTAATCTGTCAAATGTTTAGTACTAGATAATACTGAAACCGCAATTTTATTGTCGTAAATTTGGTCATAGATTTTAGTTTAGAGTATGTATTTTCTTTTTTTTCTGACACTTCTACTGCCAATTGCGGTCCACTTGTGGGGCTTGAGGGTTAAAAAGAGAGTCTTTTTAGGTGGAATTGAACCTTTATTAAATTCATCTATAGATGCGGGCGGGACTGACAAGCTCCGAAAATTACTTTTGTTAGTGTCAAGAATATTGTTTTTGCTGGCTCTGATTTTTGCGTTTCTTTTTTTCAGAATAGGCAATTCACTTAAAGATCGGTCTCATATTAAGCAGTTTAACTTCGTTGATAATTCGGGGAGTATGTGTGCTTTGAATGGAGGCAAATTTTCTACATTCATTCAAAATGCCAATTCACAAGAGAAAGTATTGCCTCAATGCTCGATGGTTTCAACATCTATAAATGATTTTTTTGAGCAAAATACTTCAAACAAGCAGAAGAATATTTTTTCAGATTTTCAAAAAACATTCATTAATGGTTCAGTAGTGGAGCATTCGGAGAATTGGAATTTGGTTGCAATTGAGAATGAGACTGGCAGAAGTAATGTAAGCATTGATAGTATTTGGCTTTCAGATAATTTTATCAAATATAATTCACCTATGATTTTAAATGTTTTGCTTAGAAACAATGGAGATAAGCAGAATGATAATTTGCTTGTCGAATTGAAAATAGGAGACAAATCGGTTGCTAGTAATCTTGAAAAAATAGCCCCATTCGCAGTTAAGAGAGTCCAATTTCCTATTGTTTTAAAAAATCAGAATGACAGAAAGTGTGAGATAAAATTGGACGATGCTAGTTGGACTTTTGACAATAATTTTTACTTCTCATTGAATCCTATCGAACAACTGGATATTTTATTGGTGGGCGATGTTTTGAATTCTAATCCTATAAAAATAGCTTTTGATCAAGAATCAATCTTTAATTGTAAGTCAATTAGAACAATTGGAGATGGAATGGATGGATTGTCCAAGACATCGTTAATGGTTGTCAATCAGGCAAATGGACTTAAAGAAAATGAGGTAAAGTTGCTGACTGATTTTGTAAAATCAGGAGGAACTGCGGTCGTTATTCCTTCCGAAGAGTGGAAAAAAGCAGATTCTGATTTTATAAATGGGACATTAGGTGGTTTGGCGACCGAAATAGATACGAAGGATCAGATAGAATTAGAAAATCCAGATATAAATAGTCCGTTTTTTAGAGGCGTGTTCGACAAGGCTATCTCGGCCAATATGCCGTTTGTAAAACCAATTCTCAAAATCAGAAATATAAGTGAGACAATTTTAAAAACGAAAGCAGGAGAAACAGCATTGGCGGGTTTAAATCTAGGCAAAGGAAAGGTGTATTTGTTTTCGTTTGGCTTGGGCAAAAACGAGACATTTAGCAGTAACGCCTTGTTTTTGCCTATTTTTTATCGAATTGCTGAAAGTTCAGCCAAAAACAGGTTGAATTCTTTTTTTAGAATTACGGACGAGGTAGTAGAATTTGTACCGAAAGACCATTCGGAAGAAGAGGAAGTTTATTCATTGGAAAATGGCGATTTCAAAATAGTGCCTGAGCAAAGAATCCAAGGCGAAAAGGTGCGTTTGTTTCTGCCAAAGCAAGAAATACCTCTTGGGATTTGGCATGTGAAAAACAAAAACGGACTTGAAGTGGTGCAGTTTGGTTTGAATACTGAAAAGGCCGAATCCGTCTCAGATTTTTATTCAGTCGAAAAATTGAAAGAGAAATTTAAAAATGATGCGAAGGTAAAAGTCATGTCATTTGAGGAATTTCAAGAGGATGTAAAAGAAAAGAAAACTATTGATGGTCATTGGCCATTTTGGCGATTTGCAATTGTAATTAGTTTCCTATTTTTGTTGGCTGAAACCTTGATAGCTCGCTATTACAAAAGGAAGCCTTTATCTGTTTAGAGTTTACAAATCAATGAAAATAGTACTCCGAAAAGCTCACATGATATCATCAAATTCTGTTTTCAATGATTTGAAAAAGGACATTTTGATAGAAAATGGCAAGATTGTCGAGATTGCTGATTCAATCTCAATACTTGGAGCAACAGAAATTGTGTCTGACAATTTGAAAGTTTCGATTGGTTGGTTTGACATGTCTGCTAAACTATCTGATCCAGGAATAGAGCATAAGGAAGACATCGAATCGGGTTTGAAGGCGGCAGCAAAAGGTGGTTTTACCGAAATTGCTTGTTTGCCAAATACAAAACCAGTCATTCAGTCGAAAGATAATATTCATTATTTGCGTTCAAAATCTAGTTCTAATGTAGTCGAATTGCATGTAATTGCAGCTGCAACTGAAAATCTGGATGGAAAATCAATGACCGAGGTTTTTGATTTGAACAAGGCTGGCGCAGTGGCTTTTAGTGACGGAGGATATACGATTTCAAATTCAGGGTTGGTAGTACGTTTGATACAATATCTTCGCCAAATAAATGGTTTGTTGATGTTGCATTCGGAAGAAAAATCGCTGACAGCGCATGGAGTGATGAACGAAGGCGTGACGAGTGTCTATTTGGGACAACAAGGAATGCCGTCTATTGCGGAATATATGATGGTGAGTCGGAATATTGATTTGCTGAAATATGCGCAAGGAAAGCTTCATTTTAATAAAATATCGACTGCTGAATCGGTCGAATTGATTCGTAAAGCGAAACAAGAAGGGTTGAACGTGACGTGTGATGTGGCGGTGGTGAATTTGGTTTTTGACGAAACCGCTTTATTAGATTTCGATACCAATTTCAAAACCAATCCCCCTTTGCGCACCCCCGAAGATCTGGAGGCACTTTGGAACGGCTTGGCTGATGGTACGATTGATGTGATAGTGACCGATCATGATCCTCAGGATGAAGAATCGAAGAAATTGGAGTTTGATTTGGCCGATTTTGGAATGATTCAGTTAGAAACGGCTTTTTCATTGCTCAATCAGAAGTATCACGGCAAAATTAGCATGGAAAAATTGTTGAATAAATTCTCAACTAATCCCAGGCAATTACTGAATCTTTCGGTGCCCCAAATTGAAGTTGGTTCTGTTGCCAATCTTACCGTTTTCGATACAGAAATCGAATGGTTGTATACGGAAAAAGAAGGAAAATCGAAATCAAAAAACTCGCCTTTGTTTGGCCAAACATTGAAAGGGAAGGCTTTGGCTATTTTTAATAAAGGACAATTTGTAGATCTTAGAAACTAAGCTTTGTTAAAATACTTCAAATATTCCCTTGTAGCTGGACTAGCTTCGGCACTCGTTTCGATCATTTATTTCACTTTAAGCATCGCTTTTGGTTTTAATCCTTTGGGTGGAAGCAAAGCTTTTGGCTATATTTTGATGGTATTGATGTTTTTTCCAGCATTGTGGCATTTCAGAAAGAACTATTTGAATGGCGAAATGCATTTCCATCAAGCGTTTTTCTTAACAATTCAAATTAATTTATATTCATGTTTATTTTTCGTATTATTCGTTGCTTTGTATTTGAATGTGCTGGATCCCAGCCTTTTGGTGCGTCATATTACGGAATCAAAAATGTTTTTTGCCTCTATTAAAGACGATTTTATCAAAACCAATAGTCTTGAAGCCTACACGATCAGCTTGGCCAGTATCGACAAATTGACTGCGTTCGATATTGTGAAAGATGAGTTTATGAAGCGATTTTTTATATTGTTGTTTTTTGTGATGTTGGTTTCATTTGTAATGAGACGTACACCAGAATGGGCCGCTTCGAAATAGATGGAAAAGAAAGAACGTAGTTTGCTGGTAATGAAATATGGCGCATATACGTGTGCTATCGCCTTGTTGTTCAGCTTTTTGTTGCCAATGATTGGTGCTTCGATGGGCATTGTTCAGAATGTGATTATTGTGACGCTGGGAGCTGAAATGTATTTTTGTTGCAACGAATTCAGACAAAGAACCAATCAACCTTTGGTATTCAAAGAAGCGTTTGCCTTAGGTTGGCAAGTTTCTTTTTTCGCAGGATTGATCAATGCTATTCTGATTTTTGTAGCAGTAAAAATCATGGGCGAGGCCGAAATGATGAAAGCCATGATGCAGTATAAAGCCATGTTTGTCGCACAAGGAGTTGGCACGGAAGAAACGGTGGAGGCAATGCTTAAAACCATTGTCAATCCTTGGTTTTTGTTTGTATTGACCAATTTATTTTACCTTATTTTAGGTTTATTTTTAAGTATACTCATTGCCCTTTTTGCACGCACGCCAATCCTATCGAGCCAACATGAAGACTAAATACGACATCAGTGTGGTGGTGCCGCTTTATAATGAAGAGGAATCGTTGCCCGAACTTTGCGATTGGATTCATAAAGTAATGCTTGAAAATAGCTTTTCTTTTGAAGTAATTTTGGTGGATGACGGAAGTAACGATAGTTCGTGGGAAGTGATCGAAGCTATTTCGGCCAAGTACACACAAGTAAAAGGAATTCGTTTCAATGCCAATTGTGGCAAATCGGCTGCGCTGCACATGGGCTTTCAGGTGTGTGAAGGTGATGTGGTGATCACGATGGATGCTGATTTGCAAGATAGCCCTGATGAGATTCCTGGTTTGTATAAAATGATTAAGGAAGAAGGTTTTGATTTGGTTTCGGGCTGGAAGGTGAAACGCCACGACCCAATCAGTAAAACAATTCCGACCAAATTGTTCAATGCTGCGACTCGTAAAATTTCAGGAATAAAATTGCATGATTTCAATTGTGGCTTAAAAGCTTACAAATTAAAAGTCGTGAAAAGCATAGAAGTGTATGGCGAAATGCATCGTTACATTCCTGTGATTGCCAAATGGAAAGGGTTTAAAAAAATAGGAGAGAAGGCGGTAGCACATCAGGCAAGGAAGTACGGAACGACCAAGTTTGGATTGGAGCGCTTTGTGTTTGGATTTTTAGATTTACTTTCTATTTCGTTCGTCACCAAGTTTGGAAAGCGTCCGATGCACTTTTTTGGAACGATGGGAACACTTTCGTTCTTGTTTGGATTTTTTGTGACTGTTTGGTTGATAACAGAAAAATTGTACCTGCTTTCCAACGGAATTAAACCACGTGAAGTGACAGGCCAACCTTTATTCTTTTTGGCATTAGTTGCCTTGATAATGGGAGTTCAAATGTTCATGACGGGTTTTTTGGGCGAATTGAACAATAATTATTCGGGTAAAAAGACCGATTATTTAGTAGCCGATCAGATAGGGTTTGAGTCCTAATTTACACTTACCACACTAAGAGTATTTTTTTAAAATACTGGTGTAAAAGGCGATAAAGTTACTGCTTCACAAAAGGGAAGACTCTCTTTTGTGCAGATTTAAAAAATGCCAAATCTCTTTCTTGTATGTCAAAAGTTATTCTTATCACAGGTGCGTCTTCGGGTTTAGGTGAGTTTCTGGCCACTTATTTGGCCAAACAAGGCCATAAAGTGTACGGCACTTCACGCAACATCAAGCAAGATGAATTTTCTTTTACGGCCTTGCAAATGGATGTGTGCAGCGAAGCGAGCATTCAGCAGGCTTTGAATGTGATTTTAGAAAAAGAAAACAGGCTGGATGTGGTCATCAACAATGCTGGTTTGGGTTTGGCGAGTCCGTTTGAGCATACTGGAATGAGCGAGATAGATCGTTTGTTGGATACGAATGTAAAAGGAGTGATTCGTGTTTGTCAAGCCGTTTTGCCCATTTTTCGGAAACAAAATTCAGGAAAAATTATTCAAATAAGTTCCATTGCCTCTGAATTTGGATTGCCATATCGTGGCATGTACTGCGCAAGCAAGGCTGCTGTCGAACGTTATACCGAAGCACTTCGGATGGAAGTGAAAAAATACGGCATTCAAGCTTGTATCGTGCAACCTGGTGGTATTCAGACGGATATTAGCAAAAACCGCATGACCTCGCCCATGCCAATTGATTCGCCCTACAAAGAAAGTTTCGAACGTTGTTACGAAGTGGTAAATGCCAGTGTGAGTCACGGACTGCCATTAGATCCATTTGGTCCAGTGATTGAAGGAATTATTCAGGCTGGTACTTTAAAAAGAGTCTATAGAGTTGGGAAATGGACAGAAAAAGTGCCCATTTTCTTGAAAAGACTATTACCCGCTTCGTGGTTCGAAGGAATTTTGATGGGGCATTTTAAGATTTGATTTTTGTTTTAAAAATTGGAGGCGTTGTAAATCTGACTTGATTCGTTTACCGTTGTCAATAGTTACAAACCTTGAAAACGGTAAACGAGCAGCAAATAACGCTTGTTTATATCTTCACATGCTTCGCCATCTCGGCAAATTCCTGTTCGAATTGATAGTTTTCATTGAGTGCAAAACCAGTATGTTTGCTCGAAATGTTCAAACTTGGTAAGCTCAGATGGTGGTTGGCGAAGATAAATTCAGTATCTGGCAATACTTTTTTCAATTTTTCCAATACATCTAATACTTGGCAGTTGACTTGGGCTACGTTGTAAATTCCACTTTCTTGTGGTGTTTTAATAGTGTTTTCCAAGACTGAAACAATGTGGCTTAAGCCAAGAAATGGACGTACTTGTTTTCCATCACCCAAAATGCTGACCCTTTTTTTAGTAATCGCATCAAGGAAAAGTTTGTTGGCCACGCCTTTGAAGTTTTTCACTGAACCAAATCCGCTCACAATTCCAGAACGTAACACAATGGCTTCCATCTTATTAGCCATACGCACGATATGAGCTTCGGCTCTCAATTTTGATTCGGCATACGGAGTAGCGGCATTTGTTTCGCCATCTTCCGTTTTCAGTTCGTCCGAAAAACCATACACTTCGGCACTGCTCAGAAAAATAAATTTGCGCACATCCGAATTTTCTACCGCATACGAAAGTTCGGCCGTTCCCCAATGGTTCACTTGTTCCAAATGATGCACCGATGCGCTATAACTTGCACTAGAATCCAGCGAGGCAAGATGAAAAACTACATCTGCGCCTTTCAGAAGTTTGCCTAACTTTCTGGTTTCCAGAATATCACCTTCGATAAACTGGATTTTTTCTTTTTGTAATTGGGTATTGAAAAAGAAATCCAAATTACCAGTCGAGAGATTATCGTACACCCTGATTTCTTTTACTTCTGGCAAAAAGCTAAGCTTTTCTACCAAAGCTGCCCCAATATATCCTGCACCACCTGTTACTACAATGTTCATGTTAACACGAATTACGATTCATTTATTATTTCTGTACTAAATCTGTATTCAAACCACATTCGATTTTGTTGATCCCAAACCAACGGCCTTGTCTTTCTTCCCATTCCAAATCGGGCTTGCGCGTGCACGGTTCACAGCCAATACTGCTATAGCCAAATTGTTCGAGCGGATGACGCGGCAGTTTGAGTTCCTTAATGTATTGATAAATCATGCGTTTGTCCCAATCCAACATCGGGTGAAAACGGATCGCACCATGTTTGGCAGGCTGTTCGATCTTGAATTCCTTACGCACACTGCTTTGGTCGGCTCGTACACCATTGATCCATACATCGTTGGCTTGCAAAACGGGTTCCATCGGCTCTACTTTATTGATGTGGCAGCAATAATCGGGATCAGACGAAAAGAGGAAATTGCCTTGCATGTCTTTTTGCATCGCCCGAGGAACATTAGAAAGAGTGTTCTGAATATTCAAGCCAAACTCACTCGCCACCAAATCTCTAAACATCAGCGTTTCTGGAAAATGAAATCCAGTATTGATAAAATAAACAGGAATTGAGTTGTCTATTTTGCTCAGGATATGAAGTAACACAATACTGTGCGTCTGAAAAGAAGAGGTAGTAAAAAGCTTCTTTCCGTTTTGCTGATATTCCCGAATTTTATTTTCTATTTCTTGAATATTCATAATAAATACGTGTCTTATATCTCTCTATTAATTTAAAAACAAAACTAAATATGGAAAGATTCATTTTTTTACCGCAATGTTCGCAAGAATAAAATAGCTTTTTAACGAGTCAAGAGTTTAATCGTCTTCTCGCTTTCTGGAAATTGATGAATCAATTCTGCTCGGTTGCCTAATTCGAAATCTTGAAATTCAAATCCTGGTGAAACAGTACAACTAACTAAAACATAACTATTTGGTTGAATTACTTTTGCACCAAACCAAGTATTAGCAGGAACCACCAATTGAAAACTTTCTCCTTTTTCAAAATCACTTCCAATAAAATACGAGTGAGTTCCAAATTGATCCAAGAAAACAACTTCAACCGCACTTCCTGCATGGAAAAACCACAATTCGTCTGATTTTATTTTGTGAAAAGCCGAAATGTCTTCTGACCGAAGTAGAAAATAGATGGCTGTACCAAAACAATGGTCATTTTCGAAACGATTTGGAAGCACTGTTTTTGGAATGAATTCGGTACTTCGATACATTTCAGTATAAAAGCCACCTTCGGGATGCTGCTTCAAATTCAGTTTTTCGATCCAATATTCGGTATTTTGCATTTAGCGACACTTATTAATTAACCTATAAGTACCTGATTTCATGTCAAATACAGCACTTTAAACTATTAACTCTCGACTATTAACTACCACTTAATATTCTACTAGAGAAAAAATATTAGGCGTCACGATTTGCAATTTATCAGCTCCATCCAAAAAGCCTAGACTCAATAGAAATGCAAACGAAGCCACATTTCCACCCGCTTTCATGATCAGTTTGCTGGCCGCCAATGCCGTTCCGCCAGTTGCTAGCACATCATCATGAATGATTACATTCTGTCCTGGTTTTATTGCATCCGAATGCATTTCCATGGTTTCGGTGCCATATTCTAGTTCATAATCAACTGACAATGTGGTATATGGAAGTTTTCCTTTTTTGCGTATCGGGATAAAAGGAATCTTCAATTCCTGTGCCAACAACATGCCAAAGAAAAATCCTCTACTTTCTACACAGGCGATTGCGTCTGCTTTTAAAGGTGCAAGATCTTTCAGGAATCCTTGCACGATTTCATTACAAAGTTCAGGATCTGAAAATATCGGCATGATGTCTTTGAACAAAATTCCACGTTTTGGAAAATCGTGTACATCACGAATACTCGCTTTTATTTTGTCAGAAAGAAGCATATTTTTTTTAATTAAGAATTAAAAATTATTAATTAATAGCCGCTATTTGGCGAAGACATCGAAGACTTTTAATTGTTAATTAATAATTCTTAATTAACAGAATGTTTCTGTCTCATTACTTCAAACAAAAACACCCCTGTTGCAACCGAAACATTGAGTGATTCAACTTTTCCAACCAAAGGAATGAATGCTTTCTGATCGGCAAGTGTGAGGATATGTTCCGAGATTCCTGATTCTTCTGAGCCCATCACCAAACAAAGTGGACCACGCATTTTGGTGTCGTGCATTTTCTGCGTTCCTTTTTCAGTACAAGCCACTACCGACAAACCCGAATCTTTCAGATAACGAATCGAACGATACAAATCCTCGGCTTTGCAAACGGGAATATAACTGAGCGCACCAGCCGATGTTTTCATCGCATCACTATTCACCTGTGCCGAACCTTTGATCGGAATTAGGATGGCATGTACACCAGCGCACTCGGCCGAACGACTGATGGCACCAAAATTACGCACATCCGTCACACCATCAAGCACCAAAATAAGTGGTTCTTCTCCCCTATTGAACACATCCATCACCACATTCTCGATGTCAGCATAGTGGATTAAAGAGATAAAAGCAACTACTCCTTGGTGGGCTTTGCGAGTCAAGCGATTCAGCTTTTCGGCAGGGACGTATTGAACGTTGATTTTACGTTCGCGAGCGATGGTCAAAATTTCGTCCAAAACAGGGTTTTTTGCACCCTGCTCCACAAACATTTTGTCCACTTCTTTGCCCGAGCGCATTGCTTCTTGAACAGGTCTTAGACCAAACACTATATCTTCTTGATTAGGTGTTTTTTTTGCGTAAGGCAATGTCGGCTTATAATTTTTTCCTTCGTACATAACTTTCAATCTGGGACAAATATCAGTACATCTTATTCGAAACGCAAAAACGAACCCTTATTTGGTCGAATCGTTTGGTGTAACGCTTTGTTTTTCTGTATGATGATGTTTTTTCTTGGGTCTGAGCAAGGTCGAATCTTGCAAATATACTTTGTGATAATAGATAGCGGCCGTGGCCGAATCTTGCAACATGGTACAGGTTTTGGCATACAAAAGATTGTAGCCTTTGTACCTGTTGTGTTCGTTTTCAGGGACGGATGCGAGGTGCGATTTGGCACTTGGATAATTGCCTTTGTGGTAATAATAATCGGCCAATTCGTAATGCGCTTCGGCCAATCGAGGCGTAATCAGCAAGGCTTTCCCCCACCAAGAAGAAGCGCTGTCTACTTGATTTTTTTGTTTCAAAGCTCTGGCTATAAGGCAACTGTAGACATGGTTTTTGCTTTTTTGCAAATTATCAAGCCAAGCCAAAGCCGAATCTGATTTACTGGTTTGAATGAAAATATCGGCCAAACCGATGATTCCATTTTCGTGTATACTGTCTTTTGCCAGAAGGAGTTTATAGTAATTAATCGCTTTGACGGTATCATGAGTGATGGCATAAAATCGAGCTCTCTGAAAAATGACATCTGGAAATGAGGGCGCAGAAGCTGCTGCTTTTTGCAAAAAATAATTCGACTTGCTTTCGTTTCCATATTTCAAATACAATTCGGCCACAAATAGCTGATCTTCAACAGTCGAGATTGGAATATTATTTTCAAGTAGCAATTCGATAGTCGTGATCGCTTCCTGAAATTGGCCTAACTGATTGTCGATTTTGGCTTTCAAAATCAAATAATCAGGATTTTTGGGCTCTTCTTCCAAGGCTTCCATGATGTCTTCTTTGGCTCGCAGTGTACGTGCGATTTTCAATTCCAAACTGGCACGTTGAAACAGTGCATCCGAATTGCTCGAATTGTGTTTGATAATTTTGTCTAGGTATTCGATTGAATTTTCAATGCTAAATTCTCCTCCTTCGGCAAATTTCTGACTAGTTTCCACCACTGGGCTACATCCCCAAAGTAGAAAAACGATTGCACTATAAAAGAGGCTTTTCGACATGTTTATAACGTGAATTGTAAGCCCAGTTTGACAGCAAATTTATTGACAGTTCTTGAATTGTTTGGGTTGATGTTGTCCAAATACGTCAATCGGTGGAGAAAATCAATGCGAACAATTTTGAAAATATTTTCAATTCCGTACGAAACTTCGGCATAAGGTTTATCCAAAGTAAGACGTGTAAAACCAGGATAATTAGAAGGAATGATAAAAGAGTTTTTGTCTGTAACGGAACCAAACAATAGTTGTCCGCAAGCTACTTCTCTCCATTTCCATTTTTTCAAAAGCGGAATTCGGTTGAATAACAATCCGTCAAAATGATGTTCTAAATGCAAAGAAGCGTATTTGTCGCTCGTAAATTCGAAAAAATTCATTAAATTATATGAATCATAATTCATAATTATTGTTTGGTTTCCTAAATGGTTTTCGAGCAATGGATAAGGTACCGCATCCGGTGTCCATCCTGTACTGAGTGAATATCTTAGGCGGCCAAGTAATCCGATATTTTTGATTTGGGTGACATTGAAATAGAATTTATTGTAAGCTAAATCACTGCCAAGCAATCCATTGATTCCGATTGTATACCTGAACGTGAAGTTAGGATCGCGATTGGTTCCTACTTGTACGCGGTGGTTTCCATATTTTACCAACGTGATATTTTTGGAGTATTTTGATTCAAATATGATTTCTGAAGTTTGGTAACTGTTGAAAATGTCCGAATTGGGACGTTGAGAATAATCAGAATAAAAGCCAAATGAATACAATGGATCAAATTCAGAATGTTTCAATGATATTTTCTGAGTAAACCCTCGGAACAAATCGGTTTGAACATAGAAATGGGCGTACGAATTGAGGTAAGGTCTTCTACGTGTTATATTTCCAAACCGAGTAAAGGCTGAAAACAGGCTGTTTTGGCTCCGATTGTCGGTGCTGAGTGCTACTTGATCTATTTCATGTTCATATTCGATTCCTGCCAGCGACCAGCTTTTGCGTCTGAAAATATACTGCGCCAGTCCGTGGTATTTCCATTCTTTATCGTCTGTACCGTAGGCTATTCGGCCTTTCAGGAGTAGGTTTTGGTTGAAATTACTATTCGTCCTTATCCCAAATTGCAATCGATGCCCTTCTACATTGTTGTAATTATAGGAATACAAAACAGGGCCAATATCCACTTTCCCGACATCGTAATAGCCATTTACCGCCAAGTCGATTACTTCGATATAGGTTCGTACAATTGGTACTTTTTTGATCGAATCAATCATCACAAATACTTGCTTTTCACTGGGCGACAAGGAATCGTGCCTGTTTTGAATCCAAAATTTTGTATCGTTCGAGGCAGATGTATCGGCAATGGTGATCGTTTCTCGGTAGAATTCGAGTGTTTTCGGGTTATTCTCTACCACATTCTTGTTTGAGATATAGAATTTGATGAGCATTCCAGCACTGCTGTCACCAATCTGTCCCACATCAATCAACAACCTACTTTTCTGAGGCAACCAAGGCCCTGAAATTGTTTGGGTCATTTCTTGCTGAATTTTTATTCCATCTATAAAATTCAGGTTCGCTTCTTTTCCAATGCCTAGATTAAGCTGTTTCAGTGCCCAAAGTGAGTCTGCTATCCAAATCTTTCCTTCGAATGCCAAGTCTTGTTTGCGTTTTGGAGTCACATCTATTTTGTAGCACCAATGCTCGCCTAGGTACATACTGTCCTCCAACACATACTGATAATAGTTATTCCAACCATCCGAAATGGGCGAAACAAAGTCTTTGTTCAAAATCGGAATCCTATTTTCATAGAAATTATAATCATAAAACGAAGCATTAATCATTTGCGAAACAATGCTGTTGTCGTTTAATCCTACCCCAACTACCTTATTTGCTCGCACAACTTCGCGAGTCATTTTTGGATCTATTCGGTAATAATAATCCTCGATCGTTTCGGATATGTACATCGGGATCAGTACTTTACCCTGTTCATCGTTCATCCGCATCACACTATCCAGTACTTTGGTGATTTGACGCATGTACCATTTGTTTTTCAATTTGTCCGAAATGTTTTCAATGTCGATTTCGACTTTTTTGTACATTTCATATTGATAAGCCTTTAGTTTGCGTCTATCGTTCAGATCTTTGTTTGCGATTACTTTTCGCATAATTTGATAAGCAGGATCTTCTTTATTAGTTACTACTACTTCCATCAAATCGACCGATTCGGGCTGTAGACTGAAGTTTAGCATTTGGGTTTCGCCCAGCTTTATTTTACGTGTTACAGGCCTATAACCAATGTAAGTGGATGAGAGCGAATCGGATGGCGGCACACTGGTTCTTAGTTCAAAATTGCCATCAAAATCACTCGTGACGGCTATTTTACTGCTTTTGAAAAATATATTAGCCAACGGTATTCCTTCGCCAGTTGACCCGTCTATGACTCGTCCTTTTATGATCGTTTGCTGTGCAAAAGAAGTCGAAATAAAAGCCAGAAGGAGAATGATAAAAAGCGCGATGCGGTTCACAGAAGAATATTCAAGCCCTGAAATTAAAAAATTAATTTAGTGTTATGAAGTTTGCTTTACGATTTCTTCAATGAAAGAGATTATTAAATTAATTATTATTCATTTAATTTAAATTTTGATTAGAATTTGCCAGTCCTTCCTCCAAAATTGTATTTATTTTTTTGATCATCAAATCAAGGTCTTTAGACGATTCGTCTAAGTTTTCGATGTATTCTGGAAGTTCACTGATACTTACATTCGATTTTTTCAGTACATAAATCAGCCCCATCATTCGAGCCAATGGCCCACGGATATTATGCGCATTGAAATAGGCAAATTCCATTAATTGTTGGTTTTTGCTTAAGATTTCTTGTGTTCGGATCTCAACCAGTATTTCCAGTTTGTTGTTGATGTTTTGGATTTCTTCGTTTTTTTTAAATAAATGCTGATTCATTTCGCTGATAATGCTTCTTTCTTTCTCAAATTCTTCTTTGACCGTCAGGCCGAGACTGAGGGTGAGTACGAATCGTAACAACATGAAAATCAATATCACTAAATAGGAATCGCCTTGTCGAATGTCTGTTACTAAATAAGGATAATTGAGTTGTATGTGTGCAAAAAGGATAGTTAGTACTATCGTTACTCCGATGATGTATTTTTTGCTAGAACCTGAAGTCAATAATCCGATACACAAGTATAGATTTAGAAGGTCGAGGGCAAACGCACCTTTGAAACCATTCATCGTAAAAAAAGACCCGAATATGCTACTAATAAAAAAGAATGAATTATAATAAATGACTGTTTGTAGTTTTTCGGCCTTGATCGTCACCCAAAGACAACTAGAAAAAATGACCAAACCCAGAAACCCCGTGTAAAGTTTTTCGGTAAAGTTGCCCATCCAAATATCGTAGATGATGTAGAAAAGAATCGCAGCCAACGAAATAATGACCGTCCGCAAGAACATTCTGCGTTCGAGTTCATGATAGCGCATTTTTAAGATAGACTGGATAAGCATCCTAGATGATCGGATTTGGAAAACCAAACTACGAAAATAAAGACGAATTAGCCCAAACATGAAAAAACAAAAAAAGCCGCACATTTCTGTACGGCTTAGCTGTAGAGGATGGACTCGAACCACCACGAGGAGATTAGCTATAAGGCAAAAAGAAAACTAGTGGTCAACCCGCTACCTTACGTTTGTTTCTGAATCCCCACCCCCGAGACAGGAGGGCATGTCTGCCAATTTCAACACCCTACATTAGTGTTTAGAATTTCGGATTTGCTTCTCTTTTCCTTGATTCTGAAACAAAAGTAGTAGAAGTTATTAATACCACCAAATCATTTAATAAAATTGCCAAATAATTGCATTTCGTTTAATATTATAAGAATAAATTGCGACATTGATAATTCAATACTGAAAAAATGGAAATAAATTATGAATTTGACAATGTGGATCTGAAAATTTTGTCGATCCTACAACAAGACGCCTCAATTCCTTATACTGAAATAGGCAAACAGGTATTTGTTTCGCCAGGAACGGTGCATGTGCGCATGAAAAAAATGGAACAAGCTGGCGTGGTGAAAGGCACAAAATTGCAGATTGACTACACAAAATTGGGCTACGACATCATCGCCTTTCTAGGTATTTATCTGGAACGTGGTGATTTGTATGATTTGGTGATATCTAAATTAAAAGAAATCCCTGAAATCATCACAGCACACTATACCACAGGCAATTATGGCATTTTTGTGCAAATAGTTTGTCGTGACACCAAACACTTGCACCAAGTTTTGCACAACAAAATTCAGAAAGTGGAAGGCATTCAGCGTACCGAAACATTCATTTCTTTACAAGAAAGCATCAACCGACCGTTGATCGTTTGAAAAGGTGCTTTTAGAATATTTTGGTAATATTGCCTTAAAATAGAAAGCTATGAGATTATCAAACAAACTTTTCATCCTAACTTTTATTTTTGTTTTCAAGCTAAATTCTAGCTTTTCGCAAGCACAAGACTCATTAATAGTAACAAGGTCTGCAGACATTCAAATCGACACTTGTGACCTAGAATACAATCCTTTTTTTGATGCAGACTCCCTATTAAAACATGCCGCCAAATTCATAGGGAAGCGATATCGCTATCGCGGAATAAGTCCCAAAACGGGTTTCGATTGTTCGGGTTATGTGTTGTACAACTACAAACGCCATGGAATTCATCTGCCACATTCGTCTTACGAGCAAATAAAATATGGCGAAAAAGTCGAAATTTCAGAAGCCAAAGCTGGCGATTTGATTTTTTTCAAAGGCAGAAGTACCAAATCCAAAATGGCTGGCCATGTGGGCATTGTGGTGGAAGTAATTGGCAATTCGGTCAAATTCATTCATTCGTCCTCTTCATTGGGCGTGAGGTACGATTTTACTCATGCTAAGTATTATAAGAACCGTTTTTTGCAAATAAGACGACTGACTCCCGAAAGCATTGTTCTGACCAAATCAAGATAGTAAACACTGATTAGGTGGTGCTTTTTCGTTAGAAACGAACCAATTGCGACAAAATTTGTTTACTTTTGAAGTTAGAATTGTTCCAAACAAGAAGATTATGTCAGAAAAAGGCGTAGATATATTAGAAGAAATCACCACCTCGGAGTATAAGTACGGTTTCGAAACACTGATCGAAAATGATGCTGCTCCAAAAGGGCTTTCTGAGGACATTGTTCGTTTCATTTCAGCCAAGAAAAACGAGCCAGAATGGATGCTAGAATATAGGTTAAAAGCCTATCGTTACTGGCTGAAAATGGAGCAACCCAAATGGCAAAACGTGACTTTTCCAGAAATCAACTTTCAGGATGTCATTTATTATTCAGCCCCAAAACAAAAAGTAAGCCTAAACAGCTTAGACGAAATCGACCCTGAACTTCGCAAGACGTTTGAAAAATTGGGCATTTCGTTGGACGAGCAAAAAAGAATCTCAGGTGTTGCTGTTGATGCGGTGATTGATAGCGTTTCAATTGCTACCACCTTCAAAGACAAATTATATGAAATGGGGATCATTTTTTGCTCGATGAGCGAAGCGATCGAAAATCACCCCGACTTAATCAAGAAATATTTAGGTACAGTTGTACCTTATACTGACAACTATTACACCGCTTTAAACTCATCCGTTTTCTCGGACGGTTCGTTTGTGTACATTCCCAAAGGTGTTCGTTGCCCGATGGAACTGTCTACCTACTTCCGTATCAATGCGAAAGAAACTGGTCAATTCGAGCGTACATTGATCGTGGCGGAAGAAGGAAGTTATGTAAGCTATTTGGAAGGTTGTACAGCTCCAATGCGTGACGAAAACCAATTGCATGCTGCCGTGGTAGAATTGATCACGATGGAAAAGGCCGAAATCAAATATTCGACCGTTCAAAACTGGTATCCTGGCGACAAAAACGGCAAAGGCGGTATCTACAACTTTGTGACCAAAAGAGGAATTTGCTCAGGCAACAACTCCAAAATATCTTGGACTCAAGTAGAAACAGGTTCTTCTATCACTTGGAAATACCCAAGCGTGATTTTGAAAGGTGACAATACAACTGGCGAATTTTATTCAGTAGCCGTTACCAATAATTACCAACAAGCCGATACTGGCACGAAAATGATTCACCTTGGCAAAAACACCAAGAGCAGAATCGTTTCGAAGGGCATCTCGGCTGGTCATAGCCACAATTCATACCGTGGTTTGGTGAAAGTTTCGAAAAAAGCAGAAAACGCCCGTAACCACTCACAATGCGATTCGCTCTTGATGGGCGACCAATGTGGTGCGCATACATTTCCATATATTGAAGTAGCAAATAGTGGCGCAACGGTAGAACATGAAGCAACTACTTCTAAAATCAGCGAAGATCAAATCTTCTATTGCAACCAAAGAGGAATTGATAACGAGCAAGCAATTGCCTTGATCGTGAACGGTTTCTGCAAAGAAGTAATGAACCAATTACCAATGGAATTTGCGGTGGAAGCTCAGAAACTATTGGCGATCAGTTTGGAAGGAAGCGTAGGATAATGGGTTTGGATAATAACGATTACGAAAAGGAAGCGTTAAAAGTAGAACTGGAATATATTAGACTTCTTGGAACATTGCTTTTAGGCGTTTTTTCAGCAACGGGTTTACTTGTTGTAAAAGGCAAATATGAAGACTTAGAAATATTTCTACTCACAGCTTTCGGAATCACGATTTGCTTGTTTAGCGGTTTTATAATCCTTAAAACTGAGAAAATAGCAAGTATTTTGAAAAGACTTAAAAAACAAATAAGATGATGATATTTGCAGTAATGTTCGGAGTCCTTTTGGTAACTTTTGCAGCAGTAATGTTATATCTCGCCATTAAACATCGCGAGATTTAATGAACTGCATTGCTTGTGGAAACGAAATTCCAGAACTGAGGCTCAAAGCTTTGCCAAAAACAAAGACTTGTGTTCAATGCTCAGGAACTGAACGAGTGGCAGGTTTTGCAGTGATTACGAATAAAACGGCTTACAGCGAAATACAATTGGTAAGCCAAGAAACAGCCCAAGAATTATATCAGAAACAAGAAAGAAAAGGAAGCATCGCAACGGGAGTTCAGTTCACGAACCAAGCCCCACCGAAGCTGAGCAATTTTGAATAAGTGTATAACAAAGAGTGAAATGCTAAAGATTACAAATCTACACGCCAAAATAGGCGAGAAAGAAATATTAAAAGGCCTTAACCTTGAAGTGAAACCAGGCGAAATTCACGCCATTATGGGGCCAAACGGAGCAGGAAAATCCACTCTTGCTTCGGTTTTGGCAGGTCGTGAAGATTATGAAGTAACAGGCGGTTCGGTTGAATTCAATGGCAAAGATTTGCTAGACATGGAAGCAGACGTTAGAGCTAAAGAAGGCGTTTTCTTAGCGTTCCAATATCCTGTCGAAATTCCTGGTGTAAGTACTACGAACTTCCTGAAAACGGCTGTGAATGAAGTGCGCAAGCATCGTGGGCAAGATTCACTAGATGCTGTCACTTTTCTTCAAAAGATGAAGGAAAAAATGAAGATTGTCGAAATCAATCAATCTTTATTGAGTCGTTCGCTAAATGAAGGATTTTCAGGTGGAGAGAAAAAGCGTAACGAGATTTTCCAAATGGCGATGCTTGAGCCAAAGCTTGCTATTTTGGATGAAACCGATTCTGGTTTGGATATTGACGCATTGCGCATTGTTGCGAATGGCGTAAATACGCTTCGTTCGAAAGACAATGCATTTATCGTGATTACTCACTACCAACGTTTGTTGGATTATATCGTGCCAGATTTCGTGCACGTGCTTTACAATGGCCGCATTGTGAAATCGGGAACGAAAGAATTGGCCTTGGAATTGGAAGAAAAAGGCTACGACTTTATCAAAAACGAAGTGGACGCTTTAACAGCCTAAACCAAAATGGAATTGAAAGAGCTAGTAGAAATACAATACAAGTCCATTACAGAAAAAGAAGGTGTAAAAGCATTTCGTCAGAAGGCTTTTGACAGTTTTGTGAAAGAAGGAATTCCTACTTCAAAACATGAAGAATGGAAATATGCCGATTTCACGAAAGTATTGAAATCCGATTTCAGTCTTCTTACTTCTGAGTTAACAGAAGCCGACATCAAGCCTTTTTTGTTTGATGCTTGGGACGGCAATCTAGTAGTGGTGGTGAATGGAAATTTCTCTGCTAAACTATCCAAAATCGTCAGTCCAGAAGCTGAGGTTAAAATCAAGAATTTCTCTGATGCAAAAGATTCGTTGACAGATAAAATCAACCAATTTGCCGATGCGAAAAACAATCCATTCTCTTCGTTGAGCGCAGCACTCGCCACTAGTGGTGTTTATGTGGAAGTACCTGAAAACAAGGTGGTTGAAAAACCAATTTTGATTCTGAATATTTGCGACAAAAGAGCCAATTCCATTTTAGCTCAACCTCGTAATTTCATCTCAATCGGTGCCAATGCGCAGGTAAAAATCGTAGAAGCTTTTTACAGCCTTGGTTCATTAGATAGCTTTACAAATGCTTATACTGAAATCTATGCTGGCAAAGATTCAGTTTCGGAATTGTACAAACTTCAATTGGAAGACAGTGCCGCAAGTTTGGTAGACACAACTCAAGTTTTCCAAGAAGGCAAAAGTACTTTTACGTGTACCACGATTACATTGAGCGGGAACATGGTGAGAAACAACCTAAACCTTGTTCTGAATGGCGAGTATTGCGAAGGCAATATGAATGGCCTTTACATGCTGAAAGGCAATACGTTAGTAGATAATCATACAAGTGTAGACCATGCCTTTCCAAACTCGTTGAGCAACGAAATGTACAAAGGCATTTTGGACGACAAATCGACTGGGGTTTTCAACGGGAAGATCTTCGTTAGAAAAGATGCTCAAAAAACAAATGCCTATCAATCGAACAAAAACCTGTTACTTTCTGACGAAGCTACCATCAACACAAAACCTCAATTGGAAATTTGGGCGAACGATGTAAAATGTTCGCACGGGGCAACAACTGGAAAGCTGGATAAAGACATGCTCTTCTATTTAAGAGCACGCGGAATCAGTGAAAAATCAGCCAAAGCGATTTTGATGAATGCTTTTGCGCATGATGTCTTGGACACTATTTCTTTAGATTCTGTCAAAGAATATCTGAATAAGATTATCTTGGAAAGATTGGGATTGGAATACTAATCAATTGTATTAAAAAAGGGCTCTAATAAAATGAATAATTATTCATTTTATTAGAGCCCTTTTTTAATTAGAAATTCTCATCTGCGCTCGGGCCGTAGCTTCCTGGTATCGGTACATTCAACAAACGCAGATTCACTCCCAACTGCGCACGGTGATGGATAATTTGGCTCATAGTCTGGCGTAAAAAATCAAACTTTGATTCCCTGGTATAGATTATTTCGCCATTTCTGAGTGTCCAAATTTTGGTCAGTTTCTCTTCTTGTCCTTTGATAAAATGTTTTCTACCGTCCTCCAAACATTCCTCAAAATAAGCCAACAGTTCATCTGTGTTCTTAATGTCTTTTGGGCTGTAAGGATTGCTTGCGAAGTCTAATTCATCTGTATTCAGTACCATCCCAATCCAAGTAGGTAATTCAGCAATGTGTGTGGCGAGGCTTTTTACAGTCATGCTCCTTGGGTGAGCCTGCCAATCCAATTTGTCGGTAAGTACGCAAACAAACATTTTACGAGTGGTAACAGCTTCTTTTTCTAGTTCTTTAGCGAATGCTTCGATGTGTGTCATACTATTTTGTTTTAATATTGACACAAAGATCAAAGCATCTACTGACAACAGTATGTCAGTAGGTTGTGAGGCGTTTTACTTTACTTCAGGTTTTTGTCAAGATGTCTAAAAAGGTTTTCCTTTTACCGATTCCCAACCACCATTCACCGTTTCTGGCGAAAAATCATTTTTTTTGCAAAAGAGCCTTCGTTACATTTGTCAAAATTGTTTTCGGAGAATGAGATACATTTTATTTTGTCTGTTAGTAGTTGATAATTATGGTTTTGCACAAACTATTACCGAATTCAAGAACTTGCAAGAAGTTCTTGTTTTAGCCGAAAAAAACAGTTACACTTCCAAAGTTTCCACAGAACAGTCAAATCTTTCGAAACTGACTGTCATGTCGGCTTATGGCAACGCCTTGAATCCTAAATTGCCAGCCACCGCTTCTGTGACTGACAACATGAGCTTACCTGTCAACTTTATTCCTGCCGAGGCTTTTGGTGGTGCGCCTGGCACGTTTCGTCAAGTTACATTGGGGCAACGTTATATTTCGACATTTAATCTTTCGCCTCAATTCGATATTTTGCAATTTGGGAATATCGCCAAAATCAAAAGCACCAAGCTGAACGACCAACTTACTGAAAGCAACAACAAGGTTTCGAAGAAAAACTTGTTCGACCAAGTGAACGCTTGTTATCACAACATTCTCTCATTTCAAGCCCAAATGGAGGTGTTGAAAGTCAACAAACAAAAAGCCGATAGCCTTTTCAACATCGTAAAAAACAAATACGACCAAGGTCTAGTGCGCAAGCAAGATTTGAACGATGCCCAAATAAACGCCATCACGATTGCCGACAAACAGGAACAGGCCTCTTTGAATTTGGAGCAACAATATCTAACCCTGAAAACCCTTTGTGATACAGAAATCGAGATGCGCGTGAACGAAAGTTTGTGGACAATCGCCAGCCAAGGTGAAACTGTGGAAGCAAGCGGAGATTTGTCGGCTAAGAATTCGGAACTACAAGCCCAGTTTGCCCGTGCCGAATTTAATGCCGCCAAATGGCAAAATATGCCTGTACTTTCGTTCGTTTCTTCCTTTAACTTTCAGAACAACAGCAACAAACAGTTTCTCGATCCTTCTAGGGCATACATTTACAGCAGTTTCTGGGGCTTGCGACTTTCGTGGGATATCCCGACCAATATCGCCAAACTTACTTCGCAGAAATCGGCACAGATCAATTACAAAATTGCCAAGCTGAATGCCGAACATTTGGTCTTGCAAAACAAGACACAAAACGACCAAATGGAAAAAGACTATTCTAAAGCTGTGTCGCAATACAACAACAATCTCTTGATTTTTAAACTGAAAGATGAAAATTACCAAAAAAGCCGCAACCAATTTGAAGCCAATATTTTGCCTTTGGATAAATTGCTTTTGGCGCACAACGATTTGTTAATGAGTCAGATAAATGTAGCGACCAGTTTGGCAAACATCTCTTTCTCGAAATCGAAAATTGAAATCAATAACCAAATAAAATGATGAAATAGGGTTTGGAAAAATTTAAAAGCAAAATATCGAACGCCCTAATTCTACACCTTCTAAGAAGCGTTTTTGTTTCTGGAATGATGTATGGTATCTCGAATGTGGTTTTTGAAAGAGATATATTAATGAATATTAACTCATTAATCATTTTGACAATTTTGTTTTTATCCTTCACTTATGTCTTTATCGGAATTACAAATAATGATATTTATGTGTTTGAGGATCGATTGGAAATCAAAAACAGAATTCCTCTATTCAGAAAAACAGCTGTTTTTAAATTGAATGATATTTCTTCCGTAGTTTTTCGGGATGATTGGACAGAAAACTTAAATAGAAGGAATAAAACCGACTAATAAACTTCTTGAGATAGTGTATTTCCTGTTTTCGCAATTCGTTCTTCAAATACTATTTCCCTCTGATTATAAATGGATTAGCATTGCATCAGATAAACAATATCGTTTCTACTGTTTTGGACTTGAATATGATTATTACGACAATCCAAAACCTTATTTTGAAGATTTATATCTAGCATTAAAAAACAAAGGAATAAATATAAAATGGGGCAAATAGCAATCCAAAATAAAACTTGTCAATTCGAAATAATCAAAAATATGAAATATTTAGTATCAATTTTCTCGTTTTTATTTTTACTAACTGGCTGCAAAAAGTCAGACGAACAGCCCGTTTTCCCTGTCGTGAAAGACATTACTGAAACGGTTTTTGCCTCAGGCATTTTGGATCCTGACGACAAATACAACCTCACCGCACAAGCTGATGGTTATTTACTGAAAGTGAATTTCAAGGAGGGCGATTCGGTCAATACTGGGCAATTGCTGGCGATTGTAGATAACAAGGCCAATTCGGCCAATGCCGCTGCTGCGCGCGAGCTTTTGCAAATTGCCAATTTCAATTTGTCGGACGATGCGCCTGCCTTGAAACAAATCAAGGCCAATATTGATTTTGCAGAACAAAAATGGAAGCAGGACGAATTGCAAGCGCAGCGCTACAAAACCTTGTTTGAAAGCAACAGCGTGGCCAAAGTGGAATATGAAAACGTGAAATTGACGTCTGAAAATTCGAAAGCGAGTTTGGATGCGCTCAAACAACAATATTCGGCTTTGAAACAACAGGCTGAACAACAAAAGATTACACAAGAAGCCAATTCTAAAATCAGTTCGGCCAATACGAGTTTCAATATTTTGAAGGCTTTAGCAAAAGGCAAGATCCTGAAGCGTTTCAAACAAATGGGCGATTATGTAAAAAAAGGAGATGTGATTGCCACCATTGGGAAACCCAATACCATGATGGCGAGATTGAATGTGGATGAAAATAGTATCAGTAAGGTGAAAGTAGGACAGAAGGCAACCGTGCAACTGAATGTGAGCAAAGGGAAAATATACCAAGGAACAGTGTCTGAAATCTTGCCCATGTTTGACGAAAGCACGCAATCGTTTGTTTGCAAAGTGGTGTTCGACAAGCCATTGGATTTCAGCATTTCAGGTACGCAATTGGAAGCCAATATTACTGTTGGCGAGAAAAAAGGAGCGCTACTGATTCCGAGAGAATATTTAGGCTTCGGAAATAAAGTGACTTTAAAAAGCCAAAAAGAACCAATTGTGGTGGAAACAGGTATCGTATCGACCGTGTGGGTCGAAATCTTGAGCGGACTAAGCACGAAAGACGAATTGCAATCGCTGAAACCATAAGGAAATGAAGCACAATCACCCGATCAATACCGAAATCGCGTTCACGTACATCAGCACCAATAAACGTCTCACGGCTGTGGCGGCTTTGGGTGTGTTGCTAGGGATTGCCGTTTTTATCTTCATGAATTCGATGATGGAAGGTTTCGACCGTACTACTTCCGCAGCCATTTTCAAATCTATTGCACATATCAGAATTTACAAAGACGATGAAGTGAGCAAGCCTCTGGCTGAAAATTCAGCAAGTACTAGCTTGATTATCAACCCAAAAGTAGTACCTGCTACCAACACCATCGTGAACCCCAAAATGGTAGTGGCACTGATGGAATCGCAACCTGATGTGGCCGTGGTGACGCCACAAGTGACATCGAGTGTGTTTTACAACAATGGCAAGTCGCAAATCACTGGTACAGCCATAGGTTTTCCGCCCGAGGCAGGCAACAGGATGTTCAATATTACTTCGTTTATGGTAGAAGGCAACTTCAATCGGCTGAAAACAAATCTGAACGGAATCGTGATAGGAAGTGGAATCGCCAAGAAAATGAACATTTCCACTGGCGATAATATCAGTCTTACTTCGTCAAAAGGAATAACAAAAGTGATGAAAGTGGAAGGTATTTTTCAGACTAGAAATTCGAGGGAAGACAAAACCAAATCGTACATCAACCTGCAAGCCGCACAGCAAATGTTGAAACAAGGCAACTCGTACATTACAGATATCAACGTGAATGTGAAAGATTTCAACAAAGCGGAACTGTATGCTGGGAAATTTTCACAACTCACGGGCTACAAAGCAGAAGATTGGAAAGCGGCCAACGAAACGCTGATAGCAGGAAGTAAGATGCGGAAAGTGATCATGACCTTTGTATCTTTTACCATTTTGCTGGTGGCCGGTTTCGGTATTTACAACATTTTGAACATGACTGTTTCACAAAAAATAAACGACATCGCGATCTTGAAAGCCATCGGTTTCAGGGGCAATGACGTGGTGAAAATTTTTGTCACCCAAGCCATTTTTGTAGGACTTCTAGGAATTGTGGCTGGTTCATTTGCTGCAGCAGGAATGGTGTTTGGTTTGCAGAATTATTATGTAGGTGGGGATATTGGCTATTTCCCAATAAGTTTTGAACCAATCGCTTTTGCCAAAGGAATCGGGTTTGGCTTTATTGTAACCTTTTTAGCTGGTTACTTGCCAGCTAGAAAAGCCGCCAAAGTAGATCCTGTGAGTATTTTCAGAAAATAAAACGAACCAGACCTGACAGGTTTTGAAAACCTGTCAGGTCTAATGAATGCAGAATTATGTCCGCGATATTACAAACCAAAAGCGTCAACAAATTCTTTACCGATCCAGTAAAGTTTCAGGTGTTGCATGATATTTCATTTGAAGTTCAGAAAGGAGAATTTTTAACCTTGGTTGGAAAATCAGGCTGTGGAAAATCGACCTTGCTTTACATCCTTTCCACTATGGATACCGAATACGATGGCGAATTAATTATTGATAACGAAAATGTGACAAAGTTTTCCAAAGATAAGTTGGCAGCCATCAGAAACTCCAAGATTGGCTTCGTTTTCCAATTCCACTATTTGTTGGCAGAATTTTCTTGCCTCAAAAATGTGATGATTCCTGCTCTTCGTTTAGGTCAGTATTCAGAACAGGAAATCGAAGAAAAAGCGTTTCAGAAATTAAAAATGTTAGGGTTGGAAGACCAAGCCTTGAAACCAGCCAGCAAACTTTCGGGCGGACAACAACAACGTGTAGCCATTGCAAGGGCTTTAATTAATGATCCTTTGCTGATAATGGGCGATGAACCAACGGGAAATTTGGATAGCAAAAACTCGAAAATCGTGTTCGATATTTTTCAAGAACTAGCTCACAATCACGGTCAAACGATTATAGCCGTCACGCACGACAACGATTTTGCTGCTGCTAGCGATCGTACTATCGAAATGTTGGATGGAAGAATTGTGAGCCATGACTATAAAGGGTAAAAGCTTTTGCCCTTTACCTGAAATTTATCGTTTCCTCTTTCTTCCAGAAATATATTCTTTCACAGCTTTTTCGGTCGTGAACCACACATTTCCTTCTTTGTAGGCATCTATCTTTCCTTGCCGTGCCAAAAGACTCACATATTCTTGTCCATAAGGCATCTCTGGCTCACTTACAATATTGGAGATCGACTGGTATTCGTCCGCTTCATTGTCCAAATTGCTTAGATAAATATCCAATGACCTTTCCATAGCCTGTATCACTAATAAAAGCAACTTTTTGTAGTCACCATTATTGGCTCGGTTCAGCGCATCGTAGTATTTTTTTCGATCATTCTTTAAAATAATAGCGGGTGGATAACCGTGTTTCATCAGCAACAAATTGAAAACCAAACGAATAGTTCTGCCATTTCCATCAAAAAAGGGATGAATCCAAACAAAGCGATGATGAAACACGGTTGCCATTACGATCGGATGCAAATGGTTCGCTTCATTATTGGCCCAATGGATCAGCTCAGCTACCAAATCATATACTTTCAAAGCGTTGGGAGGGGAGAAGTTAGCTCCCATGATTCTGACACCGGCATTTCTGAACCTTCCAGCAAAATCTTTTTCTATCTTGTTCAATACTAAATTATGTACTGACAATAGATCACTTTCGGTCAAGACATAATCCGACTGTACCAATTTTTCCACATACTCTATCGCTTCCTGATGGTTCACTACTTCAAAATGTTCCCTCAACGATTTGCCCTTGATTGTGAAGCCTTCTTCAATCACCAACCTTGTTTCTTGCAAGTTGAGGGTGTTTCCTTCGATACTATTCGAATTGTAAGTCCATTCGAGGTGCAACGAATCCTTTATTTTGCGCAAGGCCATGCCAGACAACGGACGACTGACGTTTAATTTTTGTTTTTTGTAATCGAGCCTTTGGAGGAGTTTATCAAACTCGGTTTGGTCGAAGTTTAGGTCTGTCCATTTCATTCCCAAATGTATCGTTTTATTCTCTTTTATTATCTATCCGATATTAAATTTAGTTTTTTCTATTGTAAATTCGCAGCCATATTTGTGATATGATTCCTTACGAAGACCTTAGCCTTTCGAATAAACCTTTCCAAGAAGAATTCAGGCAAGTATTTGACGAAGTACTACAAAAAGGTCAATTTATTTTAGGAGAAAAAGTCGACCAATTCGAGACTGAATTTGCACACTATCTAGGCGTGAATCATTGTATTGGAGTTGCATCGGGCACGGATGCGATAATGCTGGCTCTGAAAACCCTCAATTTGCCAAAAGATGCTGAAGTAATCGTTCCGGACAATACCTTCATCGGTACTGCTTTGGCGGTTATTCATGCCGGTTACAAGCCAATTTTGGCCAAGCCAAACCCGAGAACATACAATATTGACGAAGAAAGTATTCGTGCTGTTCTTTCTCCGAAAATCAGGGCGATTATTGCCGTCCACATGTATGGTAAATGTTGCGACATGGATCCAATACTTCATTTGGCAAATGAAAGAGGAATCTTTGTGATAGAAGATGCCGCACATGCACATGGCGCGATGTACAAAGGCCGAAAAGCTGGCTCGTTGGGCCATATTGCCGCTTTTAGTTTTTATCCTACCAAACTATTAGGTGCCTTGGGCGATGGCGGTGCAATCACGACAAACGATTCTGATTTAGCTTTAAAGGCAAAAAAATACCGCAACTATGGTTTTGTGGAACGAAACAATAGCGAATTAGCTGGTTACAATTCCCGTTTGGACGAAATGCAGGCAGCTTTCTTGTCGGTCAAACTCAAGCATTTAGACGCGATCATCGCCCACAAAAGACGTTTGGCTAGTATTTATTTATCCGAACTGAAGTCAGATTTTGTCTTGCCAGATGTACACCCTGATTATTTTGATGTGTATTATGCGTTTGTGGTAAAGCATAAAATATATGAAAAAATATTCATTAATTTAACTCTAAATCAAATAGGATACAACATTCATTACCCAAAATGGGTGAGTGAACACTGTTTGTTTGGAGGAAAAGAGGTGAAGAAAGAATACTTTAGTTTGCCCTTGGGCTATGCTCATACCGAAAGCGAGATTAAATTCGTTTGTGAGATTACAAATAGTATAACTTTTTGATAAAATAACAATTGCAAAATTACTGCTAATGCAAATGTGGCAAGTCAAGCATATTTTCTTGGTCGTCCGTGGAAAGATTTCGGATAATTTACAAATAGTTATACTATTTGTAAAGCTAGATGATGTTTGGTAGGTTGAGAGTATGTTTTGTATATTTGAGTAGATAATTTACCGATGGAAACTGCTAGGCAACAGCTAAATACAGCCCAGATTACACTTTTGAGGCTTTTGGAACGCAAAATCACAACCGAAGAAGTGGAAGATATCCATCAGATGCTTGCCAATTATTTTGATTCCAAACTTCAAGCCCAAGTAGAAAAAGACATTGAAGAGAAGGCTATCAAAACAGTCGATTTCGAATCGATACGGGCAGGAGAAAAGGTGAAGGATATAGTGGCAAAACGTGCTCAGAAATGATAAGTGCGGTAATAGATACCAATTGCCTCATTTTGTCAGTTCCTTCAAAAAATCCAGAGCATTGGTTGTATCAAGCATTTCGTGATAAACGGTTCGAATGGATACTCAGTAACGAAATATTGGCTGAATATGAAGAACAAGTAGGATTGTTCTATTCTGTTAACACTGCTAACATAGTGTTGGATATTTTGGTTTCTTCTCCCAATGTTCGATTTGTAGAACCCTTTTATCATTGGAATTTGATGACCAATGACGCTGACGACAACAAGTTTGTAGATTGTGCCATTGCTAGTAACGCCCAATGCATTGTTACTAACGACAAACATTTCAAGATTTTAGATACAATACCTTTTCCTAAAGTAGAGTATATGTCACCAGAACTATTCAAGGGAATGGTTTATGGGTATATTTAATCAAACTCCTTCCGAGTTTTCGGAATACATTTGGGCTGGTTTGGTGGGGTAAGAGTGTTAATAAGAAAACATTGATGAATAAAAAAAATCCCATTTTTAGCATTGTCACGGTAGCCTTCAATTCGGCAAGTACAATTGAAGATACAATCAAAAGTTTGCTCTCGCAGAGTTTCCAAGATTACGAATATATTGTGATAGACGGAGGTTCTACGGATGGTACTGTAGATATAGTGCGAAAGTATGAAGATAAAATTAGTTTCTGGTGTTCCGAAAAAGATGCGGGGATCTATGACGCGATGAATAAAGGTGTTTCGCACAGTAAAGGCCGATTTGTGGCAATGCTTAATTCAGACGATTGGTACGAGCCTAATACGCTTGAAATTGTGGCAAAGTCTATTGAAATCAACCCTGATGCGGATGTTATAACTGGGGCTGTGCAGTTTTGGAGAGATGGAAAAAAAGATCTGCTTTGCCTGTCGAAGTTAAATGGATTGTCGAGAAGTATGACCGTTTATCATCCAACCTCATTTATCAATCGAACAACTCACGAGGCGTTCGGTAATTTTTCTTTGAAATTTCCATTGGCGAGCGATTATGATTTAATATTACGCTTGTGGCTTCAGAAAAAACAGTTTGTTGTAATTGAAGATGTGCTCTCTAATATGCGTCTTTCTGGTATTTCGGAAAGTAATTGGTCGCAATCGTTGAAGGACGCTACAAAAGTGAAGCTTCAATATTTTTCGGCAATAACCGTTTGGTTACAATTTTTCGACATGTATTTCAGGGATAGTATGGTGCGTTTAATTAAGCGTATAGGACTTGAAAAAATGTACAAAAAATACAAAAATCGAAAAGGTGATTATGCGAACTATGTCAGCTAGCCTTCTTTATCAGCGCAAAATTTTTCCTGTAAAAATCAAGTAGAATGCCGAGTCCTAATTTAGTCAGACTTCTAGCTACAAAAGTTCTACTTAATTGTTTCCAATAATACATTTTTGCATTGGCTATTGGCAAGCCATTTTCTGTTTTTGCTCGATAAGACTCCTTAATAGCCTTTTTCCAGTTTTTGTCGGATGCGCCATCGAAGGCCATGTTGGTTAGTATTTCGTTCACATAAATGAAACGAACGTTTTTGATATGAAAACGGAGAAGCAATTCATAATCCATTGCATAGCGATAATCGAGTTTAAAACCTCCTAATGAATCGTAAACCGATTTTTTTACAAAAACAGTAGGGTGGTGAATGGTCATTTCTTTCCCCAACAAAAGATGATTCCCTTCCGCTAGATAATCTTTCTTCTCGCCTCGCCAATATTGGACTTTGCCATGGACAACATCACCTTCTTTTATATTTTCCGCAACAAGTCGCAACGTATCGTCTTCGAGCCAGTCGTCCGCATTTAATATCCCAATTAGATCGCCACTGGCCAATCGTATTCCTTTGTTGAAAGCATCGCTTATCCCAGCATCTTTTTCGCTGATTACATGTGTAATTAGTGAGCCATATTCTTTGATTATTTCGAGAGTGCCGTCAGTTGATCCACCATCAATGATAATATATTCGAATGGTAAAACAGTTTGATTGGCTACACTTTCTATCGTTTTCCGAATTGTTTTTGCTGCGTTTAGGCAAACGGTTATGATGCTTATTTTGAGATCAGTTACTTGCATTTTTGATTATTTCATGATAGAATTCGGCTGTTTCTCGTGCCGTTTTTTTCCAACTGAATAGTTTAAGACGTTTTAATCCGAGTTCTCGCAACTCATTTTTTCTTCCGTTATTGCTTATAAGGTTAATCAATACCTGCACCATGTCAGCCACATTGTTCCCATCAAAATATTCGGCAGCATTGGCCGCCACCTCAGGAAAACAGGAAGAGTTGCTAATAACAACTGGACAACTTGAAGCAAACGCTTCCAAAATGGGAATGCCAAAACCTTCGTAGAGTGATGGATAAAGAAACGAATCGGCATGTTGGTACAAATTAGCTAAGTGAGCATCTCCATTTATTGAAATACTCACCACTTTTCCTTCCAAATTCAATGCTTGAATCTTTTTCATTTCCGATTCATTGAAGGTGCCTCCTCCGGCACAAACCAACGTATGGTTTTTATGAATTTGAAATACTTCAGATAGAGATTCTAGAAGAGTGTCGAAATTCTTGTAGTGTTCTCGCATCCCTACATACAACAGATAAGGTTTCCGAAAGTCACCTTTATCATCAGAATTTGATATAGCAAATGAATGCCCATGATGTATGACACGAATTTTTTCTGGCTGTAATTCTGGATAAATCGTCAGCAAATCTTTTTTTGTATTCTCAGAAATCGCGATGATGCCTGATGCCTCATTAATCACTCTTTTCTTTTGTAAAACAATGTCGTTTTGGTTAGGCCATAATCCCGGATATAGTTCATGGATCATGTCGTGTACCGTTACTACGAATGGTTTGTTCAGCTTATTTCCAAGGAAGTAGTCGTCATAATAGGTAGGATGGAAAATGTCGTAATCGGCCTTTGATATATTTCCTCTTGATCGCCACCTATCTATTTTGTTGTAAACGGTCATTCTGCCCGGAAATTTGCCATTCAGGATCGAATGAGGATTGGCTAACGTAGAATTTTTAAGGTAAAAATTATCCGAAAATAGGCATGAGAAAGAAGTTTGAGCCAGATTGTGTCGGTTCAAGTTCTGTGCAAGCTCAACAAAATACCTCGATATGCCGCCAAAGTTTTGATAGACAAATGTTTGGTGGTCGTACAAAACTTTCATCGTAGTTTTTAGAAATGGAATGTTTAGAAAAACCTAGTAAATAATTACTAAGTTAGTTTTCTAAGCCTAAGTATTTCTTAATCTTATTTTTCACTTTGGTTTTTAGAACGGAAGACAAAGAAGGTTCGGTCCAATAGTGACATTTGATCTTTGAAAGAGGGAGATAATCTGCAGCCATTAATTTGTTGGCATACTCATCAAATATAGGCTTAAATGTCGACTTGTTTATAAAATCGTATTTGGTTTGATATTTTGCCAATACCTCAGGCTTTAGAGGATTATATCCACTGAAATGGAAAAAAACAAGTGATTTTTCGCCATTCACCCAGTATTTACCGTTTTCTTTCTTTACATTCCTCTCGTGCATATTCCAATAGGCAACATTGTAGCAATTATCCTTTAGTACATGTACGTTTTCGTAAAAAATCGGAACGTGAGATATCCATGATTGATCCACAAAGATTCCTTTTGCATGTTTCATGTAGCAATTTTTTTCACACTTATCGCTCCACCAATGAATCATCTTTTGTGTTTCCTTGGATTTTTTCAAACCTATAAACCCTAAGTTGTACACACCAGCATTTAAAACAAATGACTCAGAAGGTGCCGTTTCCAAATCATCGAATATGGGGCTGAGCAGATGAGGTGTTAGGACGATATTGTTTGTATTTAGTATAGTAACAAGCGTCTCAAAGGAATCAAAAATCTCGATATCGGGATCGAAATAATAGATTTGATCTTCTTCTTGACAACTATCGAGCAAGTATTGAAAAACAAAAGGTTTAACAGCTGTATTCAATTCCGTAATGTCGTACCTGGAATACATGTCTGTAAAAGTACTTTGCTCTTTGAAAACAGACTCCACCTCTATGACATTTTGGGGAACGAATGCGGAATAATCCACTTCTTTCGATTTTTTATCAACCAAGCCGATCACAAACTCAAAATCTGGATTGAATCTTAGTAGGCTTTCGTACAGCACCCTTGCCTGAGCCAAGTAGTTATTGGAACATAAGGTAAATACTATTTTTTTCATTCATTTAAGTTTAGTACAAATTGCTAGGTATTTTGTAAATAGACAAAACACCTAACTCATCTTGCTTTTGGGGTTGAATTTAAAATTTCTTGGAATTGTAGGGAGGTTTTTTCTAATGTGTATTTTTGGGTTACCCTGTCGAATAGTACTTTCCCAATCTCCTGTCTTAATTTATCGTTTTCGAGCAATTCTACTATTTTCTTACTCAACATATTAGTATTACCATAAGGAAGTATGAGCTGCGAATCATGGTTGAGTATTTCATTTGGGCCACCTACTTTTTCGAAACATAAAACAGGCTTTCTTAAAGAGCAAGCTTCAATTGTAACAAGAGAAAAAGATTCATTTCTAGAGAGCATTAAAAAAATATCGGCTCTATTAAAATAGTTTAAAGGAGTCGAATTAGAGGCGATGTGGTGAATATTGGCAGTGATTTCCGCTTTTTCTATATCAAAGTTAAATTGTTCGAGGTCTTTAACGGTTGAAGCATCTCCTACCCAACAAAAGTGTACGTCAGGGTGCGATTTTAGTACCTGAATTGCTATCTGGATAAAAAAATCAGCCCCTTTGTGCCAACTTAGCCATCCGCTGCTCATCACCACTTTGGCATTTAGGGGAATGTTAGGGATAGTTACATGCTCACTGGATATTCCTTCAAGACTATGAGCACCCACAGCACCAGTTATGACTGTGATTTCTTTTTTTACCTTGTAGATGTCTATTAATATATTTTTGAGATATTCTGAAACGGCAATGAAACGATCGCTGTTGGCAAAGTTGGTGTCAATTGTCCCGTCTTTATTGAATTCACGAAGCAGTTTTTCTCCTTCGTGTACAATCATGATAACTGGGACTGAAATAGACCCTTTTAAATAGTGTAATAATTTATCATCGATGGTCGATGAATTTGCGATGACGGAAACTATGTTGTGTTTCTTCAAATAAAGAGCGTGAAATAGTCGAAATACAAAACGGTTAAAGAAATCGCTCTTTCTAATTGTTTTGCTATGAATAAATCTAGCCAGTTTGTTTAGTTTGAACCCACAAGAAAGAATGTCTTCCCAAAAATAGACAGTTGCTATTTTTTTGAATTCGTCTGTTATTCCATTTGTTTTGTGAATAAAAATTATAATATAATTGTAGTCAGAAACGGTTTTTAGTTGTCGAAGGTGATTTAGAAGATATAGGGGGGCGCCTGTTAGAGAAGGCTCAGTCGTCACAAAAAGTAAAGTTTTCATTTGCCGTTTTCAATTTTAAGGAATGAAATACTTATTAATATGTTTTTGACAAACCGTTTTAGGAGAAGTTTTGAAACCCTAAATGAAATCAGTTTTGCAAAATACCTGGAATGTAGTGTTGCAAGTAGTTCTTTGTTTGTAAATCCTCTTATTCTTTCTTCAATATAAATGTCTAGTTTATTTTTGATTTTTGTAGTTAGAAATGGAGTTGAAGCTGTTTTTTTTAGTATTTTTTCATTCACAGTTTGGGCAAGAATCCCAAGTTGAATGCTACTTTTTTCGGAAAGTTGCATTGCTTCCATTACATGCGACTTTTCAGTCTCACTTAGATGAGGAAATTTTATTTCCCATAATTTAGTTTGTACTGCCAGAGTGTTTTTTTTTTGAATGTTAGCCTTTCTAACACTGATATTAAAACCGTGCCAACGATACCTCAGTAGAGATTCCTGAATATTAAAGAAGTGGGTATACCCAATTAATCTAGACCAAAGTTCGTAATCTTCGGCTGCATAAAAATCTTGATTATAGAGATGTTCTTTAAATAAAAAAGTACGTCCCATAACTGTAGGATGACCGATGGCACAATTTAATAGCATGTCTTGGGTTATTTCGTCATGAGATGCAGGATGCATGATTAATCGATTTGTATTTTCTCCTTCGAAAAGCGTAAACCATGTCCCACAAATTCCGATCGAAGGGTCGTTGTCTAATACTTTTACTTGTTTTTCAAACCTATTAGGCTCTGAAATATCATCTGCATCCATACGGGCAATATATTGTCCGATAGCAAGATCAATACCTTGATTTAGAACCGAGATTAATCCTTGGTTTGTTTCTAGTGAAAGATGTTTAATTCTTTGATCGGTAAATGATTTAATGATTTCGTTTGAAAAGTCCGAAGAGGCATCATTTATTATTAGAAACTCAAAATCTTTAAAAGTTTGGTTTAAAATACTTTCAATAGCTTCCTTTAAATACTTTTCAGCATTATATACGGGCATTATAACCGATAATTTGGGAGCTTTTGTGTTCATTACAATTTTATCCAATTAAGAGGAATAATTTCTGTAGGCATCGCACTATTCGAAAACCATTTTTCAGGAGCAATGACGATTTTTTCAGAATGGGCATTGAGCCATGCTCCCCACCAACTAAAAGAGCTATTGGCGATGATATTGTGCTTGCAAAGACTCATCAACCTCATGTCCTCGAAACTGTTTTTGCCCGAATTATGATCTATATAAGTGGTTGGGAAGTCGATTTTGAGGTTTGATTGGCACCAATCTGAATCGTCAGAAAAGACAAAATAATGAGGATTTTCTATTTTATCTTTTAAATATAGGATTGCTTTTTGGTAATAATCCAACCCAAGGATTCCGTGAACGCTCTGAATCACTGGATTGGAGGCATAATCGCCACGCCTAACATGCAATGAAATTGAATTACAATTTTGTATCGTTTTCACTAATTCGGCATTTAGCCCAAGCGGTAAATGCCGAAACTGAAAGTCTTCACGAATTTCTTTTGAATATTTTGTGAAATAAAATTCATTCTGCCAATATCCTTCGAAATACAAATGCTTATTCGAAACGGTGTTGGAAAATGGCGTTTCAAGTATATGTTCGCTGATGACTTCTTTGGGTGTATAAATAGCTCTTATTTTGTCAAAAAACGAAGGTACGAAAAAGCTATTTATTTCCGTTTTAGTTGAAAAGATGGGTTTTAGTTGAAAAACGTCTAATTCAAAATCTCTGAACGTGAAATTTTCTTTGGGGCTTTTATCGTCCAAGAAAGTTCGGTCTAATTTTAATTCAGTATTGTTCTGGATCGACAGCGATTTGCCAAATGAGTATTGAAACATTTGGTTGCCCAACCCGCCAATTAATCGTACAATAATCATGAATTATTTTTAATATATTTAATTTCTGATTCCGAGTTCTAATTCTCTTACTTTTGATTTGGCCTCATTTAAAGGCAATAGCCACCATTTCGATTCGTTTAGCTTATTTATTTGAGCTTCGTTAAAACGGTATCTGACAATTTTGGCGGGACTCCCTACTACAATTGCAAAATCGGGAACGTCTTTGTTCACAAAACTATTCGCGCCTATCACCGCACCATTTCCAATCGTCACCCCTCTTCTTATGATAGCATCTACCCCAATCCAAACATCATGTCCTATCGTGCATTTATTTTTGGTCAGTATTTCGTACGTTTTGGCTTCATGGTAGAATAAGGCACTTGTCGATATTGAATCGAGAAGATGTTCTCCGCTTCCAATGGTCACATTGTTGGCAATTGAGCAATAGTTTCCGATAGTCGCTTTGGTAATGTTTGAGTTTAATCCGATATAGGTATTGTCGCCCACGATTGAGTCCGGACTGACATTGGAATTTTGCATCACTACAATATTTCTGTCAACAAAATCTTTTTGTTGAGCAGTCAATTCTGGTTCAGAAGGTGCTGAAAAAGAGTTGATCATTTTTTTAAATTTCAAAAAGACTTCTTTTAGTTTCAAAATTTAAATGATTTAATTTTGTTGATTATTCGGTCTTTAATTGTGGGTGAGAATGTATTTTTTAGGGTAATATTAGTTTTGAAGCGATTGTTGGGTGGTAATTTTGTGTCGATGAAATCAGCTATCAGAGGAAATAAATTGTATTCATTTAGGCATCTGCTTTTCGCATTTAAAATTTCTGGCAACGAATCGTTGTAGTGATTGGGGGCATTTAAAAGACCTTCAATGCTTTTTTTTGATTCGTCTATCTTTAGGATGTCAATTGCTTGAAACGCTTTTTTTGAAAAGTAATCGTCAATATTTGGGCTACCATGATAAATCGGGAAAGTATGCGCCAGGAAGCAGTCCATTATTTTCTCCGAAACATAATCGCGATAACAGGAGTTTTCGATGGCGATAGAATATTTGTAGTTGGCTAGAACGTCCCATTTGTCGGCAAAATCATTTATTCCCCGGCCAAACAAGTCAATTTCTGAGCCAAAATATTCTTTTAGTGCCAATGCAAACTCATATCGTTTCTTGTGCCCATCGGTAATCAGTTTGTCGGAAGTGATCAGGGAAATTTGCTTGATTTTTTTAACGAAAGTGTTACTTGTCAGTTCGTCATAACTTTTGCTGAAGTGTTGATATTTTCCCCCTAGATACTCGGCTCCCACAAACCACGGATGTCCTTGCATGAAACGGAATGTGCTGGGATGTTTTATCCCTTCTTGGCATGTAATGAGATGCCCAAACTGACTAATAAATTTATGATCGTATGTCTGAACGGAAGAAGGTTCGGCAGTTATTAGGATTGTATTTCCTTTTGCGCAAATTGTTCGTTCGGTGTCTTCCAGAAGATGGTCGAAAACAAACCAATAATCACACTCTTTGGTCTCGTTGTTGATAAAAAACTGATACTTGCCCCAAATTCCCTTTGATTCTGGTGTTTGTCTGATTAAGTCCCATTCAGGGTACGGGAAAGAAAGTTTTACCTTAATCATTTTCAACTTCCCATTTTTGTCGGATAAGGAAAGTCCCCGTTACGAGTTCTCCCATATAGGCCGTGTTGTACGAAGAAGGCTGGGTGACGGTAATCTTCATGGAACTGGGTTCGCATGTCACATAATCAATAATTCCGAACCTGCTGGTATGAACTTGTAGGAAATAGTTGCCGGCAACCAGCAAATTGGCAGGAATTTGTCCTTTAATACTATATTTTCCTTTTCTCATGAACGTATACTTTTCGTCCCAGTCGGCCAAAAGCGATCTGTTGATTAAGTCGCCAACTCCATTTTTAATGAAAAAGCCAACCCTGAATTGAGAGAGGTCTTCTGTTACCTCAAAATGGATGTGTACATCAATCTGTTCTCCAGAATCGTACTCGGTAAGGTTTAATCCTTTTTGTTTTATGAAAAAATTATGAATAATAACTTCCTTCGAACGAATTGGAAAGGTTACTCCTGTTGCATTTTCGTTTGACAAGCTGTATTCTATCACTGCATTTTTGGCCGTAGTTTTGGCCATCGCCACTCCTTTGTTCAGCACAATGCCATGTGTGCATAACGTATTCACTGCTTGCATATTGTGGCTCACAAATAGGACGGTACGACCTTCTTTTGCCACTTCTCCCATTTTGCCAAGACACTTCTTTTGAAATTCAGCATCGCCAACGGCCAGAACTTCATCTACAATTAAGATTTCTGGTTCTAAATGGGCAGCCACTGCAAATGCCAAACGCACGTACATTCCAGAAGAATAACGTTTTACAGGAGTATCGATATGCTTTTCTACTCCCGAGAAAGCGATGATCTCATCTAATTTACTGGATATTTCATTTCGGGTCATGCCTAGAATTGCTCCATTCATGTAGATGTTTTCTCTACCTGAAAGGTCAGGATGAAAGCCAGTGCCTACTTCTAATAAA
>JAYVIX010000228.1:0-14888 GCA_043769845.1 Cytophagales bacterium | reverse complement strand
CCATCAACCATATCGCTTTCCATCCCGATGGCACTTTATATGCGACAGGTAGCATGGACAAATCAGTCAAAATATGGGACGCCCAAGGCCATAAACTGCTGAAAATAATCGACAAATCTCGCCATGGTGGACACGGTACTTCGGTCAATAAGCTGATTTGGACTGACTTCAATAACCTGCTAGTGAGTGCAAGTGACGACCGTAGTATTTCAATTTGGGAGTTAATCAATGAAACATCAAAATAGCGAAGAATTTTCATTAACTGACTAATCTCATACTTTCTCTGCCATTTATCTGAGACCTTTGGATTAAATAGCTTCGTATGAAAAATTCGCTCTTTAATATTCCCGATTGGCAAATGTTTGCGCCTACTTTGGTCGACAGATATTCGATAGAAAAAGGCTCAGATTTTGATACTTTATTGGCCAATGAAGAAATAAATACCGACTTTTTCATTCAACTTATCACTATTTTCAATTCCGAACATGAACTTCCGATCGAACAACTGAAAAGTTTTCCTTTGCCTGTTATTCTTGATTATTTGGAAAAAACTCACCGCTACTACATCAATACCAAACTGAACGAAATTGAGCAATCCATTACAAACTTGCAAAAACGAATTCCTGAAAATGAGCTGTTGCCATTTTTAGTATCGTTTTTTGAGTGGGTGAAACAGAATCTGATTTTTCATATTCAAATGGAAGAAGATCAACTGTTTCCATACATTAAAGCTTTGATTGCACAAGTGCCAGTTCCGGCCACTTTTAGCATTCAAACGTTTATCGACAGCCATACCGATACGATCGAATTGCAGATGAGCGAAGTAAAAAAACACATTGTGAGAGCGCAACAAACGGCTTCTGAAATTTTTCCTTTCCGAATTTTACTGAAACAAATGAACGATTTCGAGAAAGATCTTAGGATTCATGCCAAGATAGAAGACGAAGTTTTGATTCCACTTGCAAAAATATTAGAAGTATGTAAATAATATTAATAATTATTCATATTATATGGAATAAAAAAAGCGGTCATTATCAGGCCGCTTTTTTATTGAAAGGGTTATTTCAGAATAAGTTTCATCAATTCTAATTTTGTCTTTCTGAAGTTATCCATGTTCTTAGCTTCTACAAGTGACGAATTGGTGTAGACCAAAAGTGCATTGTGGACACATTCGATAAAGATATTGTCTTGCGCTTCCAAGAAAGTTAGCAATTCGACACTGAACAACGTACGAACACCCGTTTCGTTTTCGCTTGATAGGACATAGCGTTTAGAGAAATTAGGATGGGAAGAAAAGTCGATGTCTTTGGTGTTCCCTAATCCCAAGATATCAATCAAACCTTCCTGCTCCATCGTGAAATCTGGTAAGTCTTTCTTGATATTCGAAACATATAAGATCGTGAAACTTTTTCCGATTTTAGTGAGCATGGCTGAATCTTCGACCAACACATCTGCATAGAAATAGTTGTATTCTGGGCGACTTCCTACCATCAGGTTTTCAATCGTTCTCACTTTGCGAATAAGCGGGAATGGTGCCAAACTGAGTTTTACCATTTTCGAAGTGATAGTTGGTTCAAATTCCAATCCATTCGTTTCGGCATATGCCGCCAATTCTTGCTGACGCTTTGTAAGTTTGATGGCAATTGAGGTATTGGCTGGGTTTTTGAAATGCTCGCGTGTTGCAAGAGGATGAGCCGAAGCGTAATGATGGTTTTCAAAACCTGTGACAATCAAATGCCCTCCATTATCTTCAAATTCTTCTTCGTACCGATGGATCATCTCGAGAAATGTGTGATCAGCAAGGGTGCTTCTACTGAAATCCAAGGTCACATTGGCCGTTTTAGGAATGGGTTCAAACAGTTTTTTGAAACTAATCAGGTTTGAGAAAGTTGCTGGACTATTGATTTTCACTTGATATTTACCCTTTTCTTTTTCTTCAACAGAAGCTGCGATCGAAAAAAGAGTTTTAAGTGATGCACCTTTCATCATTTCGATCATCAGTTTCATTGCTATTCCTGCAAAAACTCCAATCAAAAGATCATCTGCAAGGGTAAAGAATATGGTAGTAACGAAAATCAATAATTGTTCGGAACCCACTTTATAAGTACTGATGAATTCTTTCGGAGAGGCCAAACGATACCCTACACCTATCAACAAAGCTGCAAGAGCTGTATTTGGAATCAACTCGATAATAAATGGAATAAAAATGACGGCTAGTAAAAGGAATACTCCGTGAAAGAAATTGGCCCAGCGTGTTTGTGCGCCATTGTTGACGTTTGCCGAGCTACGAGCCACTTCTGAGATCATTGGAAGGCCTCCGAAGATACCTGCGAGCGTATTTCCGATCCCTATCGCAATCAGATCTTGGTTGGCATTTGACTTGCGTTTGTGAGGATCCATCCCGTCAGCCGCTTTTACGGTAAGCAACGATTCGATACTGCCAATCAAAACGAACAAAATAACATATTTTATAAAAACACCTGTATTTTGCCAGCCCGAGAAATCGACATTTACCTTAAACTCCCCTAAGAAATTGCCAATATTCACCATTGCAAAACTGGGTTCGTTTTCTTTAAAATCAAGAAAAGACGCTAAAGGAATCGCGATCAAAAGCACGATAACAGGCGAAGGAATACGTTTTACAAATCGATTGTTGATTTGTGGTAATCCAAAAACGATGATCAAACTGATTAATCCAATAAGAGCAATATGTGGATTGGCATTCATTATACTGTGTGGCACTTGCGCATACAGTTCCAAAGGTCCCAAACCTGCCAAGGTTTTAGGATCAATTCCCAAAAGTGTGTGTATTTGTTTCGAAAAAATGATAAGACCGATCGCTGCCAACATACCATGAATCACAGAAGTTGGGAAAAACTCGCTCAGGGAGCCAAATTTGAAAACTCCAAAAAGCACTTGAATGATTCCTGCTACCACTGCTACACCTAAGGCTAGATGCCAACCCGTTTCTCCACCTCCAAACTCAGAAACAGCACCAGCCACGATCACGATAAGACCAGCCGCAGGACCTTTAATGGTCAGTTTCGAACCTGCCACCAAACTCACTACCACTCCACCAATGATGGCTGTAAGTAGCCCCATTACTGGTGGAAAATCACTTGCTTTGGCAATACCTAAACTAAGTGGCATAGCAATTAGAAACACCAGAAATCCAGACAAAACATCTGATTTCCAACATTCTTTCAGGCCTGCCAAGTAGTCGGGAGGAGTCTTTTTGCTGATTTTGGTGCTCATTTGTTTCTGCGTTTTGTTGATGATGCAATATTACTAGCACAAGCTTGTGAGCCAATTAAAAACAAGTTAAACTGATTTTTTAACTAAATTTCGAACTTTAATGCTCGTTGCACAAAACAAGCAACTTAAATGGAAAAGCTTTTAGAATTTTTCAGTTTTACTGATGCCAACATCCGTTTTGTCACGGCAGGAACCGTGTTGTTGGCCATTAGTTCTTCGGTGGTAGGCTGTTTTACTTTTTTGCGAAAACGCACTTTGGCGGGTGATGTGGTGGCTCATTCTATTTTGCCAGGCATTTGTTTGTCGTTCCTAATTTTCAACAGTAAAAACCCTCTTATTCTACTTTCTGGTGCTTTCGTCACAGGCTGGCTTTCGATAATGGGGGTCGATTATATCATTAAAAATACCAAACTGAAAGAAGATGCAGCCTTGGCTCTGATTCTTTCGGTGTTTTTTGGTACGGGTATTTTTCTTCTCACCGCGATCCAACATACAGACATGGCCAACCAAACGGGTTTGGACAAATTTCTTTTTGGAAAAGCCGCCTCGCTCGTTGGCGAAGATGTGATGGTGTTCGGAACGTTCGGTTTTATTCTGATTCTGGTCGTGTATCTTTTTTTCAAAGAACTCACCTTGCTCACGTTTGATAAGAATTTCGCGAAAACATCAGGCTTGCCAGTCAAAGCACTCGAGACTTTATTATCTACCATGACGGTGATGGCAGTAGTAGTTGGTATACAAGCTGTTGGGGTAGTGCTGATGGCCGCCATGCTGATTACGCCTGCGGCCGCAGCTCGCTATTGGACCGATAATCTGAAAATAATGCTGGCACTTGCTGCTACGTTTGCCGCTTTTTCGGGAGTTTCAGGTTCGTTTATTTCCTATACCGCACCAGGCATGGCCACAGGTCCGTGGATGGTTTTGATCCTTTCGATCATCGCATTTACTTCTTTTATTTTCGCACCAGGCAAAGGAATTGTACACCGATGGCTGCAGCAACACCGTAATCAAAAACAAATACGTGAAGAGAATATCCTGAAATCATTGTACAAACAAGCCGAGAATGAGCAAGATTTTGAAAAAGGCTATACAAAAGATCAATTAAGATTATTGCATGTATTAGCCCCCGATCAGCTAGACGATACCGTTCATAATTTGCAAGTGGATCGTTTTTTGGTCTATCGAAAAGGGCATTATTATTTCACGAAAGAAGGATTAGAAAAAGGCAAACGCATCACTCGCGCGCACCGACTTTGGGAAATGTATCTTACAAAATACCTGCACCTTCCGCCCGACCATGTCCATGACGATTCGGAAACAATAGAACACCTCATCACGCCCGAATTGGAGGTGAAAATTGCAGAGGCATTGGGAAATCCTGAAAAGGATCCGCATGAGAAGGATATTCCTTATTGAAGAATTGCTATTGTTTCTTCTGATTTACACCTAGAATCAATCTTTCTATTTTCGAAGATTATTATCTAAAAAACACATTCCTTAACACTTTTCGGCTTTTCAAACAAAGAAACTGGCGTAAATTGCACCTTTATTGCAATCTATTATGTGGGCTAAAATCGCCAGATTCATTATCCATTACCGTCTTTATTTACTTATTGGTACTGGAATTCTTACTGCATTTATGGGCTATCAGGCTCGAAATGTCGAAATGACTTATGATTTTGTAAAAGTCGTACCCAAGTCTGACCCTGAACTAATCTATTTCAACAAGTTCAAAGAACAGTTTGGCGAAGATGGAAATATCCTAGCGGTAGGTCTTGCCGATGAAAAGGTATTCAAACTCGAAAACTTCAACAAGTTCAAAACCTTGGCCGAGAGTTTTGCCAAAGTGGAAGGCGTAAAACAAGTCATTTCCATTCCTACCGTTCAATACATCCAAAAAGATACGGCCAAAAAGAAGTTTGTTCTTGCGCCTTTGTTTACCCATTCGCCCAAGACACAGGCCGAGTTGGATTCCCTTCTCGAAGTGTTCCATGGTTTGCATATGTATGACAATCAGATCTATAACGATGAATCTGATGCGACCCTGATAGCAGTAGCGATCGACCAAAAAGTACTGAACTCGCCAAAAAGACTTGTCACGGTTGGTGAAATTTTGAAACTGTCGGATACTTTTACTAAAGACACTCAAATCAAATTGCGTTTTGCGGGCTTGCCTTATGTACGTGCAATTTTAATTGGAAAAGTTAAACATGAATTTTCTCTCTTTCTTTATCTCTCGTTAGCCGCCACTACTTTAATCCTCCTTTTCTTTTTTAGAACTTTTTATGCCGTTTCGTTTACAATATTAACTATCGGAATCACAGTCGTTTGCGCCATGGGACTCATGGCCTTGTTTGGCTATAAAATGACGCTGCTTTCAGGGCTTTTGCCTTCGCTGATTGTGGTGATAAGTATTCCGAACTGTATTTACATGTTCAACAAATACCACATGGAATTCCGAAGCCATGGCAACAAAGTGAAGGCTGTCAGCAAGATTATCGAGAAAATTGGATTTCTAACCTTCATGACCAATGCCAACACTGCGGTCGGGTTCTTGGTGCTTTATTTCACTGACATCACCATTATAAAAGAGTTTGGTTTGGTGGCTGGAATCATCAGTTTTGCGACTTTTTTTATCACGATTGCCATTGTTCCGCCTATTTTGATGTATCTGCCAGAGCCGAAAGAAAAGCATATGCGCCATCTCGATTTTCAGATTTTACGCAAAATTATCGACTTGGTAGAATTGATGGTTTTCAAATCGAGGGCAGCCATTTATATCACAATGGGCGTTCTGTTGGTAGTTTCAGTTATAGGAATCATGCGTATCAGGCCAGTTTCGTACATGGTAGACGATTTGCCAGAAAGCGATGGTGTGAAAACCGATTTGGCCTTTTTTGAAACGCATTTCAAAGGCGTAATGCCGCTCGAAATCATTGTCGATTTGGGCAAACCGAAAGCTGTTTATAAACTCAGTAATCTGAAAAAACTGGAAGAATTAGAAACGTTTTTGCAAAAGGAACAAAACATCGCCCCGCCAGTTTCGATTTTAAATGTGATAAAAGGCGCAACACAGGCTTTTTATAGCAACAATCCAGAATATTATCGTTTGCCTGACAACTTGGATAAAAACTTTATCATGAGCTATTTCGGGACAAAATCTGGAAATATTGGTTTGATCAAAAGCTTTGTAGACTCTACAGGCCAAACGGTACGTTTCTCAATGAAAGTGGCCGACCTTGGCAACGTAAAGCTGACCGACTTGATGGAACAACGCATCAAACCGCGCGTAGCTGAGATCTTCGAAGGCAAGAATTTTGATGTAAAATACACTGGCACCACATTGTTATTCATTAAAGGCACTCAGTATTTAATTGATGACCTTTCGGGCAGTTTGTTTTTCGCCTTTATCCTGATTTCATTGATGATGGCCCTGATTTTTGCTGATCTCAAAATCATCGTTATCTCAGTCATTCCCAATATCTTACCCATCATCATGACAGGTGGCGTGATGGGTTTGATGAATATCCCGCTGAAACCAAGTACTGCGCTTACATTTAGTATCGCATTCGGAATTTCGATAGATAGTACGATTCACTTCCTTAGTAAATACAAACAAGAACTAGAATATTGCGAAGGCGATTATTTAAAAGCCATTATTCTAAGTTTGCGTGAAAGCGGAATAAGTATGATATATACTTCATTGGTATTATTCTTCGGTTTTGTCATTTTTGCCTTTTCCGAATTTGGCGGAACGATCGCTTTGGGCTTGCTCACTTCACTTACTTTGTTTTTCGCTTTGTTTACCAACCTTGTTTTGCTTCCGAGTTTGCTTGTGAGCTTTGATAAAAACCGTATGGTGGTAAAAGAGAAAAAAGGCTTATTTCAATTGACCAAAAATCAAATTCATACTCGTTTGGTCGCATTGCGAGAAAAAAGAGCTGCTCGAAAAGCAAAATAAGTGCTTGATAATCAATGAAATTCAAGAAAGGGAAATTCAAAATTTGAGTTTCCCTTTCTTTTAAAAACCGAACCAAATGACCGAATCGCATTCCAAAACCATCCAAAGACGAGCCGTTGGCGCGATGTTTTTTATGATTGGAATCTGTTTTTCGAGCTGGGCTTCGCAGATTCCTCATTTTCAGAAACAACTCAATCTGTCGGATGCCGAATTAGGCTTTGTATTGTTCTCCATTCCGTTAGGGCGTTTTATTTCCATGCCATTAGTAGGCTGGTTGGTTTCCACTTTTGGCAGTCGAATTTTGTCCATTGTTAGCATTCTTTCTTATTCAAGTTTGTTGTGTGTTTTTGGAATTGCCCAGAATACCTACCAATTCATGCCCATGTTGTTTTTGCTTGGGTTCGTCTATAACGTGGTGATTATTTCACTTAACACTCAGGCTGTTATCGTGGGCAAATTGTATACTGAATCCATTATGGCTTCGTTTCATGGACTTTGGAGTTTGGCTGGTGCGGCTGGTTCATTGCTGGCCATGTTTCTGATTGGGCGAGGCTTCGAAACGCTCGAACATTTCGTTCTGGTAGGAATAATCATTCTCGTAAGCGTATTCATTTGCATCAAATACCTGCCAGACGAGATCCCTCCGAAAGAGAAAAAGCCTTTTTTCGCCCTGCCTGACAAATCTTTAGTGCTTTTGGGAGCGATTGCTTTTTGTTGCATGATGTGCGAAGGTGCCATGTACGATTGGAGCGGCATTTATTTTGCCAAAATTGTTCAAGTCGACAAAACCATTATTGGGCTGGGTTATACGGCTCTGATGGTTACGATGGCCATTGGTCGTTTTGCTTCCGACCGATACACTACCCGTTATGGGCTACGTAACACCATGCGAATCAGCGGTTTATTTATCACGGTTGGCTTGCTCGTGGTGGTGTGTTTTCCGCAATTAATTCCTTCTACGATAGGTTTTTTAGTGGTCGGAATTGGAGTTTCGGCTGTAGTACCCATGGCTTATGCGGGCGCAGGTCAATCGCCACATATTCCTGCTCCAATCGCCATCACGATGGTATCGACCATTGGTTTTTTAGGTTTTATCGTTGGCCCACCACTGATAGGCTTAGTAGCCGAGGTCACCAGTTTGCGTGGTTCATTTGCAATAGTAGCACTTACTGGAGTTGGCATTTTTGTATTAGGAAGCAGATTGAAAGAAACCGATTTTACACCAAAGAAATAAATCATATATGGGCTGTTTTTGTTGTTCGGGAATTGCATTTGAAAAATGTTGCCAACCTTACCTTTTGGGCACAAGCAAAGCTCCAACTGCCGAAACATTGATGCGTTCGCGCTATTCGGCTTATGCATCCAACGCTATTGAATATATTATCCGCACAACGCATCCGAGCACTCGCTTACAATACGACCCCATTTCGATCGAAAATTGGGCAAAAACAAGTACTTGGCAGAAACTAGAAGTCGTTTCAAAACAATCTGGCGAAATGCAAGACACCAAAGGAAAAGTCGAATTCAAAGCCTATTTCCTCGATTCGCAGAAAATACCACACATTCATCACGAACATTCCAGCTTCAAGAAGGAAAAGGACGAATGGTTTTTTGTAGACGGAAGGGTAGAGGTTAGTAATTAGGGTCTGCTGAGAAACTCAACAGACCCTAAATGTTTGTACCAATTTAGGTTTATCCAATAGTATTTTCCTTGGCAAGTTTTTCGAATTCCATTTTGAGGGAATATCCCCACGGCCTCCATGCTAAAAAACTCCAGATTAGGCATAGAAATGCCTGCCTAGCCAAATTGACTAGGTTAAGCACCAAAAAGATGCAGGCAATCCAAGATTCACTCGTTTGTTTCAGTCTGGCTTTGATGTTGTCCAAGCCATAGCCCGTTTTTGCCTGCCCAAATTTTGCTTCTATTGGATTTCTTTCTCCTGATCTTACATATTCTTTCACTGCCGATGGTCTGCCTAATGGTTTGGCCAGCAGTTTGATGCCTAACTCTTTGAGGTATTTTCGGTTGGCTCTTGTATAGTAAATCTGAACTGCCAAGATCTCCTTGGGATAATAGCCAAAACGCTTCTAATATTAATTAGTCTCTTATTCTTTTAATATCGTGTCCTATAATTTGCGGTTAGCACAACTTAAGTATCTTGACAGCGGGACACTTAAGGATAATCTCTCTTAGTAATTTATTTCAAAATAGCCCTTCCAATCACGATCTTCTGTATCTCGGAGGTTCCCTCGCCTATTGTACACAATTTGGCATCACGGTAAAATTTTTCGACCGGAAAGTCTTTCATGTAGCCATAACCTCCAAAAATCTGAACAGCATCGTTTGCCACTCGCACCGCTACTTCTGAAGTATATAATTTGGCCATTGCCGATTCCTTCGTTACCGAAATGCCCTTGTTTTTCAGATCGGCCGCTCGATATACTAATAAGCTTGCCGCTTCGATTTCGGTCGCCATATCGGCCAATTTGAACGAAATTCCTTGAAAAGACGAAATGGCTTGACCAAATTGTATTCTTTCTTTCGAATATTTAAGCGCACAATCAAACGCCCCTTGTGCAATTCCCAAACCCAAAGCCGCAATCGAAATACGGCCTCCATCCAATATTTTCAGGGCTTGAATAAAGCCATCGCCCGCTTTTCCCAAGACATTTTCTTCAGGAATGATACAGTTTTCTAAAATCACTTCGGTAGTTTCTGAAGCACGCATCCCTAATTTATTTTCTTTTTTTCCTGCCGAATAACCCTTTGTTCCTTGTTCAATTACAAAAGCGGTCATGGCGTGCGAATCATTCGGGTCGCCTGTTCGGGCCATGATTACTGCAATATCGTACGATTTGCCATGGGTGATAAAACATTTTGTACCATTCAATACCCAGTTATTTCCAATTTTTTCGGCTCTCGTAATCATATGGCCAGCGTCTGATCCAGTACCAGCTTCGGTTAGCCCCCATGCCCCAATCCATTCGCCAGAAGCCAGTTTCGGAAGCCATTTTTGTTTTTGTTCTTCATTGGCAAATTGCAATATATGATTGGTAGAGAGCGAATTGTGCGCAGCCAATGAAAGACCGATCGCACCACAAACTTTTGAAATTTCAACAATGGCTGCTACATATTCCATGTAACCAAAGCCAGAACCACCATATTGTTCAGGAACTAAAACGCCCATTAAGCCCAATTTTCCCATTTCTCGAAAAACTTCTTTAGGAAAAAATTGATTCTCGTCCCATTCGGAAACAAAAGGGGCGATGTGCCTTTTGGCGAAATCACGCGCCATCTCGGCTACCATTTGATGATTTTCGTTGTGCGAGAATTCCATAACCTGAGGGTTTTAGGAACTGATACGAGAAGCGTCCTATTCTTGTTGACGCTAAAACTCAATAAAAATTGTAATCTGGACGTTTTGGCACTGTCTTTTTGCCTTCGATTTCGGTATTATTTAATTTTTCCAGATTTTCAACGTGTTCTAGCCGTCTTTTTTCTGAGTGATTTTTATTCTCTTCTTTGTTTTTCAAGTTATCGTCAATGATTTCTTTGGCTTGTTTTTGATGAAAATCGCTCTTTTCATCCACTTCTTTTTGTTTTTTGTGCGAATGGTGTTTTCCTAACTTGTCTTCTGTCGAACAAGAAAAGAATAGGCTACAAAATAATATTAATGAAATATTTTTCATTTTAAAACAGTTACTTGCCCTTGCAATTTATATGGGCCATACTCGTCCGCGAATCCTTCGTAGGTTACTACCCAAGGATACACTCCCAATGGCATCATTTCGTCTCGATACGTTCCGTTCCAACTGATGTTGGGGTCTAGCGATTCGAAGATTATTTCGCCCCAACGGTTGAAAATAAGCATTTGGTAGCTTTTGATGTTTGCGTGTTGTACTTTGAACTGATTGTTGTTTGAGCCATTGGGCGTAAATGCATTGGGGACAAACAAGCGTGGTTTGCACATTTCCCTCACTGAAAACATTTTTTCTGAACTACAACCAAACTGATTGAAGACCAAAACCTTATAACTACCTCCTTTTGAAACTTGATAATATCTACCTCTGGCAGATGTATCGTTTTGCCATAGGTAACCATAGTATTGACCTGCATCCAATTGCAATTCAGGTTGAGCTTCTGAACAAAAAACAAGTTCTGGTTCTTTTGCAACCAATGGAGATGGGTTATAAAATATTTCTTTTGATGCGGTATCGGTACAATATTTATTGGAGTAGATTACTGAAAAACTACCTGATTGTGAGGTGGATATGGGATTAATGTTTTCGGCTATCTTGTTTCCTTTGTAGTACCATTTGATATTTTTAGAACCAGTCACAGTGTCGTTTGATACTTTCATTTCCAAAGAAACCATTTGCCCTGTGCATGCTGGTGAGTTTTGGATGGTCACACCTGCAGTAGCCACCAAGCGCACGTCTACCTCGGTGCTATCTTGGCAGCCATTTAGGTTTTGTGCGATTAGGAATATTTTTTCAGATTTCGAGGGGGTGTATACGTAGCGATTTGAGGTGCTCAATTGATTTGATAAATGATCTTGCCAAACATATGTGGTACCCAATTCTTGTTGTACTTCAACCTCGGCCAAGGTCGCTTTGCAGAGAGTATCTCCAGATGTTATCAAAAAGGGACTTTCCTTTAAAACTACTTCCAAGGTGTCGGACAAAATTTGGCATAGTGGATTATTCTGTTTCAATTTGGCAAAGACCAAAATAGATTTATCGTTCACCAAATCGCCTGAACGATAGGGGTATTGAACCAGCTTACCTTGATACATTGCGGGCAGAACACCCAAGACAGTACTCCACTCCACCCCATCGGCATGGGTATAATTGGCTCCAAAATTTATTTCTTTTTTATTCCTACAGATTTCCAAATCGCCAAACACATTCAGGGTTGGAGGTAAAAAAGTGACTTTGGCCGAATCGGTGGCGGTGCAATTGCCTTGGCCATAGAGGAGTGAATAGGTGCCAGAATCGGAAACGGAGATAAAAGATGTGGTTTGTGACAAAAGGGTATTTCCCTTGTACCACCTATACTTCTCATTGGCTTTGTTGGTATTACTAGGGATTCCGTTCAGAACAGGTTTGTCTCCAACACAAGTTTGCACGTCATTTAATTGTAGCAATGGTTTCGGGAATGTGGCATATGGCACTAAAATACTATCTACACATCCATTCAAACTACTTGCACGTAGCAAAATACTCCCTGAGGACAAAACTGGGAAACGAATCACATTGTTGGTGCTTTTTATACTTCCATTTTCTATCCAACGTACTGATTCACTATTGTTTGGCATTTTTTTCAATGTGATGCTATCACCCAAGCATACGGTATCGCTTGCAGCATTGAGTAATGGAGCTTTCAATGTTTTGATCATTATTTGGTCGGCCACTCCTATGCACTTCAAATTTTGAATCGTTTCAACCCTGATACTAAACGAATCTAAAGTCAATTCCGAAATGCTGGGTTTGTAAGTGGCCACTTTGTCAGAGTCTGAGGGGGCAAAAAATCCAGCTCCGATCCATTTGATGCTTCGATTGGTATTCAAGCTTGCATTCAAACTAATCACCCCTGCATAATTTTTACAAATGGGAGCTGGCTGGTTCAGCGTGAGTTTTGGTTCTTCGATTATTACTTGCGCATCGTCAGTAGCGATACAGCCACCTTCGCCAAATACAAGTTTGTAAATGCCAGATTCAAAGACATTCAATAGGGCATTTTTTTCGGGTAAAGGAAGTCCGTTTTTATACCACGAATAGTTGGTGGAAGCAAAAGGCGATGCCGCGATGATGGGTTTCAGTAGTAGGGTGTCGCCAAGACAAGTAGAAGTATCTTGGAGAGAAATGATAGGTTTGTCGAAAGTGAGTAACGGAACTGTGGTCGTATCTTTACAGCCATTCGGATCGGTCACTACCAAAATATATTCCTGAGTTATGGCATTAGCGATCACTAGGTTTATTTGGGACGAAAGAGGGGTTGTGCCTGAGAGCCATCGAGTTTGCCAATTAGCAGAAATGGTAGATTGCAAAAGTGCCGATTCCCCTACACAAACCGTATCACCCTTTCCTGAAGCTTTTGGAGACGGTAAAATGGTCATTTCTGTTGAATCTTTTACCAATAGACATTTCGGATTTTTGGAAAAAGTTTGAGCGATAAACGTTATTTTGTTGGAAGAAAAATCTGAGTTAGAGGGTAAATAATCCACTTGTCCCAGAATTAGTTGGTTCTCAAAACTTCCCGTTCCGCTTGAATTCCAAATAAGGGAGTCGGCATTGGAAAAGCTACTGGATAGCGTAAGTCTTGCTCCTAATACTACACATATAGGTGATATATTATTCACATTAATAGTAGATTTCTTAAACACCATTTTGGCTGTATCTTCCCCAATGCAAATTCCTTGTCCATACCGGATTTTATAAATCCCCGAGGTTCCAATCTTGAGGATAGAATCTTGATTGACGAGCTTTATTCCATCCTTGTACCATTCAAAGATGGGTTGAACAAAGGTTTCATTTTTGTTCAAAGGCACTCCGTTCAAACTCAAACTATCGCCCAAACACGTAGTAGCACCTGCTATTTGTATTTGAGGTTTAGGATAAGGCTTTACGTTTATTGTCACGGAATCCGAACATGCATTTGAGTTGGTGATTTTCACAAGAAACGAAGTGTCGCGCTGTACATTCACTTGTATTTGATGGGAGTTCCCAATGATGTTCCCTTGCGAGTCTTTCCATTCATAAACCATTCCCGAAATCAATGGACTTGACAACAACGAATTTTCACCTTCGCAAACCGTCTCAAAAGTTCCAGCTGCTAGATTGTATGGCTTGAAATATACCAAAACGGAATCTTTGCCTTCTTTACACACTCCATTCCCAACTGTTTGGACGAGAATTTTACTTGCATTTGCTGAACTCTCGGCCAAGCTAGGGAGATAGGTGGTTGTTTTCGATGAATCGTTCGGGCTAAAATTGCCCCCATTGCCAATCCATTTCACTTTTGCACTAGTTGCTGTCACAGAAACAAGGTTGATGCCAGTAGCCAACTGATTTTTGCAGACATACTGATCGTCACTTGCCTGAACCTGAATGTTGAATACATTTACCATTGCTGAATCTTGGGTTTGGCAACCTAGCAAACCAAATGTGACAGTATATTTTCCAGATGATCTGGCTACAAATGTTTCACCAGAATTATTTAATGGCAATGAATTTCTGAGCCAAGCATACACTCCATTTCCCTGAAAGACATTCGTAAGCCTTGCGTTTAATGTTACCGAAGCGCCATCGCATATTGTTGTATCTCGAATATTTAACTGAGGTTTGGCAAATGCCCACACTTTTGCAAAAGTAGAATCCCTACAACCAGATGTACTTTCTGCCTTTAGGATCAAAGTGGTTGTTGAATCGAATTGAGCAGTGAAAGACGACCCCGAAGACAAAAACACATTTTTTTGACTGTACCATCTTGGTTTCAATGAATCAGGAAGTTGGCTGAAGACGGTAGTGACATTGCCAAGACAAACTGAGATTTCTGGAACATTCAATATTGGCGTTGGTTCTACCTGTATCCTAAAGGTGTCAGTCGCTTCTATGCAGCCTGTATTGCCTTCCGATTTCAAAAAAACCTCAATCATGGGTTTGGTCAACT
>JAYVIX010000227.1:0-8735 GCA_043769845.1 Cytophagales bacterium | reverse complement strand
CGCCAAAACCAGTATAAAAGATGTGGCTCGTGTAATGGAACTTCCGCTCGACCAAAGCAACGGACTGGCCAAACTTGTTCCTGAAAAACCTGGTATTTCGCTCAACCGACTTTTGAAAGCCCCGCTCGAAGGCGACAAAAGTTTGAAAGAAAAGGAAGGTCTTGATTCTGAAAATATAGAAAAAGCAAAAGAATTACGCGCCATTTTAGCCAACAAAGCAGACGAACGTTCCAAAATATTGGAAGAAGCGATGGTGTTGGAAGGTTCGGTACGTGGTACGGGTGTACATGCGGCTGGTATCATCATTGCACCAAGCGATTTGACAGAATTGATTCCGATGGCGACTGTCAAAGATTCGGAACTATTATTGACCCAATATGACGGACGTGTAATTGAAGATGCAGGTGTAATCAAGATGGACTTTTTGGGATTAAAAACCCTGACAATCATCAAGAATACATTAAAATTAATGAAGAAAAACCACGGTATCGAAATGGATATCGATGACGTGGATTTGACAGACCAAAAGACGTTCGATATTTTTTGCAAAGGACAAACAGACGGTATCTTCCAGTTTGAAAGTCCGGGGATGAAAAAGCACATGGAAAACCTCAAACCTGATAAGTTTGACGACATCATTGCGATGAATGCCCTGTACCGTCCTGGCCCGATCGAATACATTCCCAACTTTATCCGAAGGAAGCACGGACTTGAACCTGTGACGTATGACCTTCCTGATATGGAAGAATATTTGAAAGACACGTATGGAATTACCGTCTATCAAGAGCAGGTGATGCTTCTTTCGCAGAAAATTGCTGGCTTCTCGAAAGGAGATGCCGATGTGCTACGAAAAGCGATGGGTAAAAAAGACCGCAAAACGCTAGATAAACTAAAGCCTCAGTTTATCGAAGGGGCTTCGGCAAAAGGACATCCTACTGATAAACTCGAAAAGATTTGGACCGACTGGGAAGCGTTTGCCGCCTATGCGTTCAACAAATCTCACTCGACTTGTTATGCTTTTGTGGCTTTCCAAACAGCTTGGCTCAAAGCACATTACCCTGCCGAATACATGGCCGCCAACCTCACCAACGAGAAAGATAACATTGAGAAGCTGACCTATTTCCTCGAAGAATCAAAACGTATTGGTGTAAAAGTACTTGGGCCTGATGTAAACGAAAGTTCGGTCGATTTTGATGTAAACAAAAATGGTGAAATCCGTTTTGGTCTTGGCGCGATAAAAGGAACAGGCGAATCGGCCACACAAAGCGTAATCGAAGAACGAAATGCTCGAGGGCCTTTCAAAGATATTTATGATTTTGCGGAACGAAATGTTTCCAAAACGGTCAATAAAAAATCGTACGAATCGTTTGCCAATGCTGGTGCATTCGATTGTTTTCCAGAAATACATAGAGCACAGTTTTTTGCCGAACGCGAAGGACAAATATTCCTCGAACGACTTTTGCGCTACGGAAATAGCGTGCAAGACAGTAGCAATTCTACCACTATTACACTTTTTGGCGGTATGGACGATGCCGCTGCCATTGCCAAACCAGCCATTATCGAATCGGCTCCTTGGGACGATTTGGTTCGTCTTCGGATCGAAAAAGAAGTAATCGGTCTTTACATTTCTGGTCATCCACTTGATCAATACAAACTGGAGCTCGATCGCTACACCACTTGCTCGGTCGATAAAGTGATGGAGAAAAAAGGCCAAGACGTGAAGATTGGCGGAATCGTGACGGCTGTCAACATCCGCCAAACCAAAAATGGCGACAAGTACGCCAACATGACAATCGAAGACTTCAATGGCAATTTTGAACTCACGCTTTGGTCGAAAGACTACGTGAAATTTGCGCCTTATTGCGACATGGGTGCATTTATCTATATCCAAGGCAAAGTGCAAGCCCGCTACGGTCGTCCAGACGAGTTCGAATTCAAACCGACCAACTTTAGTTTGCTAAGCGAACTACGCGGTACGATGTGCAAAGGTGTAAAAATAGACTTGTCGTTGGATAAAATAAATACGCCAATGATGGACAAACTCGAAAAGCTAATCAGCAAATATTCAGGCAAAAACGAACTGAAAGTTTTGATTCGCGAACCATCCGAAAACATCAGTTTCGAAATGTTCTCGCGCAAATACAAAATTGACCCTAGCAACGAGTTTTTGAAGGAACTGGAGAATTTGCAGGTGGTGTATAATTTGATGTAAAATGAATAAAAATTATATCGTATACGATGGCGATAATGAAAAGCCTAAAAATAGATTAATATCACCTCTGCAATCTTTTTGACACTATTCTTTCCAATAACTATTCCCGCTTTTTATCCTATAAAAGAGTTGGAAAGTGGTTTGATTTTAGTGACCACAATGGATTGGTCGTAGATTATTCAGAAGATAGGAAGCAACGTAAACAAATCACAATCTACGACAAGTATTTAGGCAGAAACATCGACTTAAAAGCTACAAAACAATATAAAATTGGTGAAAAATTCAGCATTCAAATGAAGAAAGATTTTTGGCGATTTCTATATACAACTGAATAAACAAAGCCAAACAGCATTCTGTGAACTTTCTAAAAATAAGGTTCTTATATTAAAGCAACCAATAAAATGATGTAAACAAAAACGGCCACCTTTTGAAGGATGGCCGTTTTTGTAAAGAATAGAATCTTTGAGACTATTGCATAGCAAACGTTTTTGCCATACGAGAACGCTCGTTTTCGTCCAAGTAAATCTTACGCATACGTAACGATTTTGGAGTTATTTCGATGTATTCGTCTTTTTGGATATACTCCATCATTTCTTCTAAAGAGAAGTCGATTTTCGGAGCAATTTTTACGTGATCATCCGTACCAGAAGCACGCATGTTGGTCAGTTTTTTCTCACGTTGTACGTTTACTGCAATATCGTTCTGACGGTTGTGTTCGCCAATAACCATACCTTCGTAAATCACTTCACCTGGTGCGATGAAGAACTTACCTCTGTCTTGCAATTTGTCTAGCGCATAAGCAGTTACATCTCCACTGTCCATAGAAATGATAGAACCGTTGATACGCTCAGGGATGATACCTTTGTAAGGCTCGTATCCTACAAAACGGTGCGTCATGATGGCTTCACCGAAAGTAGCAGTCAAAACGTTGGTTCGAAGACCGATGATACCGCGAGAAGGTATTTTGAATTCTAAATGTTGCAAATCGCCTTTAGGCTCCATGATAAGCAATTCGCCTTTGCGTTGTGTAGCAAGTTCGATTACTTTTCCAGCAGTTTCTTGAGGTACGTCTACTACCAATGTTTCGATTGGCTCGTTACGCTGACCATCAATTTCTTTGTAAAGAACTTGTGGCTGACCTACTTGAAGCTCGAAACCTTCTCTTCTCATCGTTTCGATAAGAACCGACAAATGGAGAATACCACGACCAAAAACCAAGAACTTATCTTCCGATTCGGTAGGGCTTATTCTAAGTGCAAGGTTTTTTTCTAGCTCTTTTGTCAAACGATCTCTTAAGTGACGAGATGTTACGAATTTACCTTCTTTTCCGTAGAAAGGAGAGTTGTTGATCGTGAACATCATACTTAGAGTAGGCTCGTCAATCGCGATTCTTGGGATTTCTTCAGGATTGTCGATATCAGTAACGGTATCACCAATTTCGAAATCTTCGATACCAATAATAGCACAAATATCACCCGCTTCTACTTTTTCTACTTTGGCTTTACCCAAACCTTCGAATACGTGTAATTCTTTGATTTTCACTTTTTTGATCGTTCCATCAGATTTAGTCAATGCATATTGACCACCTTCTTTCAACTCGCCTCTGTAGATTTTACCAATTGCGATACGACCTGTAAAGTTAGAGTAGTCTAATGAAGTAATTTGCATTTGAGGAATACCTGTTAATGCTACTGGAGGTGGAATGTTAGCAACAATCGCATCCAATAAAGGAACGATGTCTTCTGTTTGTTTTTTCCAATCAGTACTCATCCAACCTGCACGGCCTGAACCGTAAAGGGTTACGAAATCCAATTGGTGTTCGTTAGCACCTAAGTTGAACATAAGGTCGAAAACTTCCTCATGCACTTCGTCTGGACGACAGTTTTCTTTGTCTACTTTATTTACGATCAAAATTGGTTTCAATCCCAATCCTAATGCTTTGCTCAATACGAAACGAGTTTGTGGCATAGCGCCTTCGAAGGCATCTACTAACAACACAACACCGTCAGCCATTTTCAATACACGCTCTACTTCACCGCCAAAGTCTGCGTGACCAGGTGTATCGATGATGTTGATTTTAACGCCTTTATAACGTATAGATACGTTTTTAGCCAAGATCGTGATACCACGCTCGCGCTCTTGATCGTTGTTATCAAGTATTAGATCGTCAAAAACTTGGTTTTCGCGGAATAATTTAGAGTAATGGATGATCTTATCCACCAAGGTCGTCTTGCCGTGGTCAACGTGGGCAATAATTGCAATGTTTCTGATTTCTTGCATGTAATAATTTTTTCAGCCTGCAAAACTACAAAAAACTTTCTAAGTTGCTATGTCTAAACTCTTTTTAACGATTCAATAATCTTGAAAATAGGTTTTTAAGGTCTTCAACTAGATTTTCTATTTGCTAAAAGATGGATTTTAGACTGTTTTTTGGGACATTGGAGCCATTTTCTATTTTAAAAGAAAGCTTGCCTTATGAAAATTATCTGTATCGGAAGGAATTATGCGGAACATGCCGCTGAGTTGAATAATGAAAAGCCCACCAAGCCGATTGTGTTTTTAAAACCCGACACTTCATTTTTGAAAAATAATTCACCTTTTTATCATCCAGCTTTTTCGTCCAACATTCATTACGAGTGCGAATTGGTGGTGCGTATTTGCAGGGAAGGCAAACACATCGAGCCAAAATTTGCCCATAAATATTACGATCAGATCGGGTTGGGAATAGATTTTACGGCTCGCGATTTGCAAGAAGAACTGAGAACCAAAGGGTTGCCTTGGGAGTTGTCCAAGGGATTTGATCATTCGGCAGTCGTTTCTCATTTTATTCCGAAAGAAAATTTGCCCGATTTGGCTTCGATCCATTTTTCGTTTTCTCAAAATGGAGTTCAAAAACAAGTCGGGAAATCGTCTGATATGATTTTTGGAGTGGATGAATTGATTGCTTTTATTTCCAAATTTATTACCCTTAAAACGGGCGATTTGATTTTCACGGGCACGCCAAGTGGTGTGGGTAAAGTGGAGATTGGCGATCTTTTGGAAGGATATTTGGAAGGGGAGAAGATGTTTGAGTGCGAGGTGCGTTAGAGAATTCTTAACCTTGTTTTAATTCACAGGGAGGCACTATAAGATATTTTTGTGTGACCTAATTCTAAGTAATTGATTTCTGCCAAATAAAGAACGAGTTATACTAAGAATTGATAACTGTTAATTGAAGACTGTTAACTATTAACTACTTATGATGGATCTGTTGTCGAAAATCGTTTTTTGGTTGGCCATTGCCTTGCCGATAGTCATTTTCCTACCCTTCAAATGGAAAGGATATTTCAACTTGGCTACCTCCACGATACTTTCGGCTGTGGGCGGTTTTCTGGCTTTCCATATTTTCCACAATGGCGAAGTCGATTATCCAATGTATGTGCTTCCGTTTGTGGGCGAATTGCGCTTTCAGGCCGATTTGCTTTCTGGGGTTTTCATCGCCATTATCAGCGTTTCGGGGCTTTTGGGAGCCATTTATTCGATGGGTTATATGAAACCTGAACGCGATGGTTCTAGGATGAACATGTATGTTTTATCCTACAATCTGCTTCTTATTTCGATGTATTTGGTGTGTATGGTTCAGAATTTGATGGCATTTCTGATCATTTGGGAAATCATGTCGTTTTGTTCTTTTCTGCTCGTGATTATCGAACATGAAAAATTGCGTACTGTTCGGGCTGGCCTTACTTATCTGATCAGTATGCATATTGGGGTCACTTTGCTTATGGCGGCCGTTGCGCTGGTATATCTGCGTACAGGCGGTACCGATTTTGCTTCGATCGAACTTTATTGTCAGAAATTCGATGTTTTTCCGCTTTTCCTTTTGTTCTTTTTAGGTTTTGGATTCAAATTAGCCATTGTTCCACTACATACTTGGGCTTCAGATACTTATACGGTAGCTCCGCCACATATTGCGGCACTTTTGAGTGGGGCGATGAAAAAAATAGTAATTTACGGTATCATCCGAGTTCTTACTTACAAACAAGAAGCGCATTCGGTGGTGCAAGATGGCTATAATGATCAGATTCAGATTGGCATTTTTATGATTTTGGTAGGTTCAGCATCCGCCATTTACGGGATTGTAAATGCCATTATGCAGAACGAGATGAAAAAGGCTTTGGCGTACAGCTCGATCGAAAACGTGGGAATCATCATCATGGGATTGGGGATTGGTTTTTTGGGAATTGGCATGCAAGATTTTTCATTAGCCTATCTTGGTTTATGTGGTGCATTGTTGCACACGATCAATCATACGATGTTCAAAAGTTTGCTTTTCATGTCGGCTGGTTCGGTTCAGAATTCTATCAATATGCTGAATATGAATCAGATGGGAGGTTTAGTAAAAACGATGCCCATTACGTCATTTATCTTTTTGATTGCCTCACTTTCTATTTGTGGTTTACCTCCATTCAACGGTTTTGTGTCTGAGTTTTTTCTTTATGGGGGTATTTTGGAAGGACTAAATGCTACCAACGTGATTGCCGAAGTTTTTTTGCTGATTGCACTGATTGTGTTGGCCTTGTCGGGCGGATTGTCTTTGTTTAATTATGCCAAAATGTTTGGGATTTCGTTTTTGGGCACGCCACGTTCCGATCGCGCTCGAACCGCCACCGAATCGAACTGGTGGCTTTTGGTTCCTCAAGTGATTTTGGTACTCTTTATATTGAGTGTCGATTTGTTCCCCTTCCGGTACATTAGCGGATTGAACAATGTAGTATACATGTTTGTGCCTCGTACTCACACGTTTGCAAGTCGTTTGTTTGCGTCCTCACAAAACATAGCACTCATCACGATGGTGTTTTTGGTACTTGTTTTAGCATTGATGTTAATAAGACATTTTGCTGTTTCGAAGGCTAAAATCAAATATGGCCCCACTTGGGGTTGTGGTTATTTGGTCAAATCTCCTAAAGTACAATACACATCATCATCATTCAGTCAATTGTTTATGATTTATGCATCGCCCATTATTGGTTTTCTGAAAAAGGGCTTTCATTTGGAAAAAGACAATCTATTTCCGCAAAACCATGTGTACGACACCCATACCTATGATGCGCTAGAACGAAGTATTGTAAAAAAAGTAGTAGCGCGAAGCGAACATTTTATGCAGCATTTTGCATTTCTTCAAACTGGCCGTTTGCAACATTATGTGGTCTATGGTTTTGCGTTTATGTTTCTGTTGTTTGTCTTGACGTTTGCTGGTATTATTTAATCAAATCATGGGAAGCGCACTGCAATTAGTTCAGCCTATCATTAGTTTCTTGCTAGTAGTGATGGCCAGCACCTTTTTCTTGGGGGTTGTCAACAAGGTGCGAGCCATGCTTAGTGGCCGCAAAGGGCCTGGGATTTTTCAGAACGTGAACGATGTCATCCGTCTGTTCAAAAAAGGATTTGTATTCAGCGATACCACCAGCTACATATTTCAAGTAGCACCAGTGGTTTATTTTGCCTCTGTAGTCACAGCCATGTTGGTCGTTCCATTTGGCAATTTTTCGGGTGTGTTTTCGTTTGAAGGCGATTTTATATTCTTTGCTTATATTTTGGCTGTAGGCAAGTTTTTTCTGATTGTTTCGGCACTTGATACAGGCAGTCCATTTCAAGGAATGGGAGCAAATCGTGAAGCAATGTATGGACTCTTGGTAGAACCAGCCTTTTTTATTCTAATAGGTTCATTTTCAATGCTTACTGGGCATTTTTCGTTCTTCGAAATTTACAATAACATCCATTTTGGCGATAGTGTTTCCTATTTTATGGGTGGTTTGGTGACCTATATTCTGATCCAAATTGCGATGTTGGAAACGGGAAGAATGCCTGTGGACGATCCCAAAACGCACCTCGAACTCACGATGATTCATGAAGTAATGATTCTCGACAATAGCGGTTTCGATATGGGATTGATCCAAACTGCTACATCGTTCAAGTTTTCATTGTATGGTCTGCTAATCGTAAATTTCTTTTTGCCACCTGGAACTTCGTTTGCATTCAAAGTTGGTCTGTTTTTCTTAGTTCAACTTGTAATGGCGATCACGGTCGGTTTCTTGGAATCGTTCAGAGCAAGAAGTAGAATGAATCGTAATCCGCTAATTATCTTTAATCTGACGGCACTTTCGATATTGATTTTCTTTGCGGTATTAATAGTTATGAATAAATTTTCATTATAATTTAATTATTCCGAAATGATTAACATACTCATTATCATTTTTACCATGACGCTGTTTTATATGGCAGCAGCTGGTAGGCTTTCGACCTATATTCGAGTGCTGTTTTTGCAAGGAATGTTGTTGTTTGGTGTGGCTTATCTGGAATTGAAAGATGTGCATGCGGGGCATTTTGTGATGATTTTGGTCGAAACTTTGATTTTCAAAGCCATACTGATCCCTGTTTTTTATGATAACTTGATCAAAAGAAATGGCTTTCAAGACGAGCGCGAACCAAATAATCCCAACTTCTTTGCCTTGTTCAAAGTAGTATTGATCATCATTTTTAC
>JAYVIX010000226.1:0-7574 GCA_043769845.1 Cytophagales bacterium | reverse complement strand
AAACTGGCACACAAGGCATTAGCTATACCACAGGTGTACCTGCTATGATTGGTGCCAAAATGTTTATGGAAGGCAAATGGAAAAAGCCAGGCGTTTGGAACGTAGAACAGTTCAACCCAGATCCTTTCATGGCTGACTTGAACACTTACGGTTTGCCGTGGAAAGAACTACATAATGTAGATTTGGAAGTGTAAAATGAGTTTTTTTTAAGAACATGTTTTGATTTTAAATAATTGAGCATCAGCATTAAACTTTTAATCTACTAAAGCGAAAGTTTAATGCGAGCCTGTTTCCAAATATGGGAAGAAATAATTGATTCCAAGCGCAAAAAAGTACACCGTTTACGCACGATTTTTGACGCCATCGTCCGGATCAACCAAACAGGTATATGATTGGCAAAAATTTTCAACCCTAAAAGAGAAATGAATGAATATATTTCAAAATAAGGGTCTTATAAAAACTATAAGACCCTTATTTTGAAATATTTATCATTAAAATATGAAAGTCAAGTGCACGGATTTTTAACCAATTCCTTCAAAAACCGTGCACTTGATAAATCTTTCAACATAACGTATTTCTCAAATTTTCTATTTTGAAACGAAAACTATGAAATTTCCACTCGTGTAGCAGGGCAGTACATCCAGCACCACATTGGGCTTCAGGATAGTTAAAAGTGTATTCTCGTCCATTATTCAACAGATTGTCTTCTGCATGATTCTGATGTTGTATGTAAAAACAGTGTTGTTCAGCTTGTATTGTTGACCTAAATCCACATTTTGTTAGGCTATTACCCAAGAATTCCCCACTTTTTGCTCAATTCCATGTATTCCATTTGGAAGATTATTGATCATAATCCCAGGGTAATATTTATGAGAATTGACCGTAAAATAGATATTTATATCACCCGAATAATCAGGAGAAGGTACATATTCCCATGTGGTCACTTTAATCCAACGACCACAATTGTCTCCATTGCTGAACTCGCCCATGTATGAGTTGTAATTTTGGGGTGTATCAAACACATTGAGAGCCACAAAATATTCCGTTTCCAATAAATCGCGAGGTACATTACAGCCATAATATGTACCCGCTGGATTAGAATTGAATGTGGTTGCTACTCCCTCGTTTTGGGCAAAGACTTGGTACTAAACAAAAAGGGGAGAAGAAAGGCGTAAATAATTCGATGCATTTTCTGAAGTTTTCGAGTATCAGACAGAAAGTTAGCTGTTTCGCCAAAAAAACAAAAAAATCAGTCATTAACAATGAATGACTTTCAAAATATATGATCTAACTAATAGCCTGGAGAACCAGACAAATAATAGACGAACGAGAAATAAAAAAGTAACAGTGGTGTTCCTTTTTTTTCGAAAATAGTTTTCTATCCTCCGTCTTCGCTCTGAGCCTCAGTATTTAAGCCTTTTTTCTTTTCTTGTTTTTTATTAGCAGCATCCTGACTTCCAAAACGCCAAGTAAGCGTTAGGTACACATTGCGGCTTTCGCGCTTGCGCATAAAGCTGTCCTGAAACTGGGGCGAATCCATTTCCATCCTGAACCTACGGGTGTTGAATATGTCGCTAAAACGCACCGAAATGGTAGCACGCTTTTTGAAAATGTCCTTACTCGCACTCGCATCTAAATTATACATGGATTTGATTAGCCCTTGTGGAGTCACCATGGGCGAATCGTAATTGTAAGACAAATTGAAACTGGTTCCTACAAAAGGCCTGAACGAACTGAGTACTTTTAGATTCCAACTATCCGACTTGCGCGTTTGAAAGTTAGGATTTGAACCTGGAAAGATTTGTCGGCTAAAAATATTGCCACTGGTATTGATCGACCACCATTTGAGCACCTGAAAAGTGTGTACCAATTCAAGTCCTTTGGTTTCGGAACCAGAAATATTCTGAAAACTCACAATAGTAACGCCTTGATCCTGAGCAGTTCGGTATCGCCAAATAAGATCGGTCGATTGACGGTAATAAACAATAGAAGAAAGTGTCATCCTTTTCAGTGTAAGCACATGGCCAAATTCGTAGGAATTGACATATTCAGGGTTCAGTTTCGGGTTTCCCTGACGGAGCGTGAAACGGTCGGCATAGTTGATGAATGGATTCAGGTTTTTCATGTCAGGTCTAACGATTCTGCGGCTGTAGGTAGCGCGCCATTCGCTTACTTTCGCAGGTCGATAACTCAGATAAGCCGAAGGGAAAATGTTGAAATAATCGTTTCTGAATTTCTCAGAACTCGTTTTTTGATCGGAAACGGTTTGTGCTTGTTCCAAACGAGCACCTGCCTGATAGCCCCATTTTCCTTGTTTTCCATTCAAAATTCCATAGGCTGAATACAAGTTTTCGTTGTACACAAAACGATTACTTTGTTTTTCGTTTCGGCTGAATGTGTTGGTCTTGAAATCAAAATCATTCACAATAAAATCTCTGTCTACGTTTCGAAACGAAGATTTTGCGCCCAAATCCACTCTATTTAGTTCGTTCAGAGGATAAGAATAATCGGTCTGAAAATTGAGCAAATAGTTTTTGCCCAATTCGGGCATTTGGCTCAAGTATGCAGTATCGCCATCTTGCAGGCTCGGATTGGACGAAGGCGATTGATAAATATTGTACTTTATGTCCTCACTTCCTGTACTGGCGTTGGCATCGAAACTAATCGTATGTCCTTTCTTTTCGAAATTATGTGAGAAATTATTTGTCCATTCTAAACCCAATGTTTTGGTGCTACGGTTGGTGGTTCTGTCAAAAAATGACTTCACTACTTCGTTTGCATCTAATCGCGTATTGTCGAACACTTCGTTAACCAATTTATTTTGATGCGAGTTAAAAACCACAGAACTGGAAACAGAATTGTTTTTGTCCAGTTGATAATCAGCACCTGCCTTGAGCGAATGTACATCCGAAATATTATTGTTGTTTTGCCATTGTCGGATATAATAAAGTGTGTCAATTGGGAAAGTTACTTTACGATCAGAGCTTCCATTGCCATAAAACTTTGAATGGTTGAAACTGTAGTTGGCAAACCAATTGAGTTTGTTTTTGCGGTAATTGAAATTCAGGTTAAAATTGTATTTGTCCCGATCGCCAACCGTCAAAGCTACGTTGCCGTTGTAACCTGCTTTGGTGTTTTTTTTCAGAATAACGTTTATAATTCCACTCATCCCGTCCGGATCGTATTTGGCCGAAGGATTGCTCACGACCTCAACCCTTTCAATACTACTGGCTGGAATTTGTTCCAAAGCCGCACTCCTACTCTGTCCCGAAATACCCGAAGGCCTACCATCAATCAGCACAATCACATTGGTTCCCCTCAGACTGGGAGCTCCGTCCTGATCTATCGTAACTGAGGGAATATTCTGAAGCACATCGGTTGCATTTCCGCCCTTGGTAGTGCCCATTTGTTCTACATTGTATACTTGCTTATCGATCGAGTTCTGTACAAAGTCTTTCTGTCCTTCTACCACTACCTCGTTCAGCGTCTGAGAGTTATCTTTCAGAATAATATCAGGCAAAACAACGTTTGTTTGACCATCTGAAATTTCAACCTTCGTAAACCTTCTTTTATAACCGATATATACCGATTTGACCAAATAAGAACTTGCAGCAGGAACCGAGACCACAAATCGGCCTGCACTATCAGTCGCAGCCCCCGAAACAAAGGAAGAATCGTTCGATTTCAAGACTGAAATAGTCGCATATTCGATTGGTTTGTTGGTAGTAGCGTCTACGATTTTTCCTGAAAGTTCAACCTTAGATTGCTGTGCCAAAAGATGAAATGAAAGAAAGAAGAACGGCAATGAAAAATAACGCATGTTTTGTATTTAATTATCCAAAGTTAATAGTAGACAGTGAATCTCTTCTGTTTTTAACCTAAATCGAAACTCTCGACACAGCATTTAAGTTCAGGAGAAACTAAAATTGGTTAGTCGTCCATGTTGGGCCTAGCTTGGTTCTGACCGAAATGGGAGTAATTGTTAATGTTGTAAATTGGTTGCTAATTGTTGACTGATAACTGATAACCGATTTGTATCTTTGTAAAACCCTCACGCAAATATGCACAAGCGCAAGATTCAAGACCTGATAGGCGAGAATTACATTTTCGCTTCTGTACTCCACTATTTCGGCCTTCGTTTCTACGAATATTCTGATAAAACCTTGGAACAAGTATGTGTCCAAAAAGGTTTGTCGGTCGAAAAAGTGACTAAAAGTCTCGAAAAAGCAGTAGAATCAGACAATGCACCCGATTTCGATCAGCTCAATTATCCTGTTGATCTTTTAATCGAATATTTGAAACATATGCATCACTTTTTTGTGAAGCAACGGTTGCCTTATCTGATCGATATTATTCGCAATTGCAAATCGGAAGAACCTGTCTACGGACAAACCGTCAAAGATTTAGGATTTATTTTCCCGCTATTTGTAGAGGATTTTATCAAACACATTTACGAGGAAGAAGACGAACTCTTTTATTATGTTTCTCTTTTGGGAAAAGCAACCGAAGGCAAAATAGAGATGTATCGATTGTTCAAAATGATGGACAAATATCAGTTGCAAGAACATGCATTAGAACATCATATTCATGAAGATGAAATGGCGGGCATTAGACGCATCACGGCCAATTACGACCTTACTTTTTGCCAAGATTTACACGTGAAAGTAGTGTATTCGGAACTACAACGTTTTGAAAAAGAACTTAAAATACATGCCAAAATCGAGAATGAGCTACTTTTTCCGAAGGCTTTACAATTAGAAGCCAAAGTGAAAAAAATGTATAATGAGAAGATTGGAATGAATTGAGGTGTTATAATTTCTGAGGATCAATTAATTTCAGACCTTTTATATTAGAAAAATCCTTCTCGTTATTTGTCACAAGTATCAAATTTTCCACCAAAGCAGATGCCGCAATTATAGCATCTCCAAGTTTTAACTTTCTATGCTTTCTTCGTATTTCAATCGCTTTTTTTGTAACTGTCGTATCAAGAGGAATGATGGTTGCCATGCTAATAAACTTCTCAATCAAAAGCATTTTATCAGCAACATCGTGAAACGTTAATACTTCTATTTCAACAGCAACCGAAATAATAAAATCTGCATTTACTACTTCTTTCAAAAATGCTCTTCCATTTTCTGATAACTTATCAGCAAACAAATGAGAAATAACATGGTGTCAATCAAATACTTCTGTTCCACTCCTCTCGCATTTTCTGAATGTGCTTCTCAAACTTTGCTCCTTCTGTAGCGGTTAAAATGCCAAAAAAATCAGATGGTTTCTTATCCAGAGTTTTTTGAATGGGTACGATTTTGGCTTCTTCTTCAATATAAAAAAGACAATGAACTTGTTTGCCTAAATAATCTTTAGGTAATGAAACAGGCAAATCAAATTTTTCTTGCTGCGGTGTGATGACTTGAAGTATCATATTTCAGATATTAAATAGGCTTTACTGATTACAATATACTAATTTTAATTTATAACATTTTCAAATCCTCATTGCTACTCCATTTTCTTTTAAGAAGCGTTTCAAAACTGGGATTTCAATTTCCTTGAAGTGGAAAATACTGGCAGCCAATCCAGCATCGGCTTTTCCATTAGTGAAAACATCCACAAAATGTTCCATGTTGCCAGCACCGCCCGAGGCAATGATAGGAATATTAGAATTGGCCGAAATCTGGGCAGTAAGTTCGCAAGCAAAACCTTGTTTGCACCCGTCATGATCCATCGAGGTGAGCAGAATTTCGCCTCCTCCCCTTTCTTCAATTTCTTTGGCCCATTTTAATGTTTCAATTGTAGTAGCTGTGCGCCCGCCATGTGTGTGCACAAAATGGATTCCATTCACATCTTTGGTATCAATAGCGACCACAACGCACTGACTACCAAACTCTAAGGCAAGTTCATTGATCAAATCAGGTCTTTTGACTGCTGATGAATTGATCGAAATTTTATCAGCGCCAGCGGCTAAAAGTGCCGAAACATCTTCGACCGAAGAAATCCCGCCACCAACGGTAAATGGAATATTGATCACAGAAGCCACTCGCCTGACGAGCTCTACAAGAGTTTTGCGATTCTCGACTGTGGCCGTTATATCTAGGAAAACAAGTTCATCAGCACCTTGTTCGGCATACAACTGGGCAAGTTCGACAGGATCGCCTGCATCGCGTAATTCAAGAAAATTAATTCCTTTGACGGTTTTTCCGTCTTTGATGTCGAGGCAAGGGATGATTCGTTTGCTAAGCATAAGGTTGAAAACAAGGTGCAAAGATCATAAAAATGTTCAAAGTTTAAAGTTTAAAGTTCAATGTTGTTCCTCGTTCGCAGTTCCTCGTTTTGCGTTATTGCTGCTATGATGGTGTTCGCCTTGCGAAAGGGATGGAAGTGGAGCTCTTTTTTTGCTTTTTCAGCAAAAAAAAGCGGGAACGGACAGCCCGACCCGCAGGGATTCGCCCAATTGAACTTTGAACTAGGAACTAGAATATAACTTTTCGTAATACTCGCTTGCCATTCGATCCGAATCAAACATTGGGTAAATATCTCTCATTGAATTTCGTACCATCTCTGTCCACTTTGCAGGTTGATTATAATAGGTTGGGACAATCTCATTTTCGAGAATATTTAACACATTTTTGTGGTCTTCGAAATCTTGTTTTTCGATTGGCCAAGAAGCATCGACTGCGGGAAGATAAAACCCATTTTCGCCATGGCGTGCAAACTCGGGCACCCAACCATCTTGCACCGAAAAATTGAGCGTAGCATTCATGGCGGCTGTCATTCCGCTGGTTCCAGAAGCTTCACGAGTGATGCGTGGATTATTCAACCAAACATCTGAACCTTTTTTCAGCATGGCCGAAAGCTCCAATTCGTAGCCCACTAAAATGGCACAATGGGGCAATTCTTTTATTTTCGACTGAATATAATTGAACGTATTCACCGCATCTTGGTCTTCAGGATAAGGCTTGCCTGCCCAAATGACTTGAATTGGAAAATCTGTTCTGGTAACCAAATAAAGAAACCGTTCAAAATCTTGCATAAGCAAAGCTGGCCTTTTGTATCCTGCAAACCGCCTTGCCCACACAATCGTGAGCACATCAGGACTGAATAGCTTTCCGGCTTGGTCGGCCACTACTTTGAAAAGTTCTTTCTTAAGTTCTTTTTTTCGAAGTACTAAAGCCTCATTATCATTGCGTTGAAAGGCATCTTCCAAATAGGAATCGACCCAATATTTTTTGTTTTGAGCGTTCGTAATGGCCGAAATTGGACAGATTCCGCTGTTTGATTGCCACATTTCGTTGGCTACTTTGCCATGCATTTGCGAGACTCCGTTTGCTTTTCGGCTGAAACGAAGTGCTGTTAATGTGTAATTCAAGGTCGAACCTGAAATATTCGAGATGCGTTTTACATCTTCTAATGGAATGTCGCTAAAAAAGTCCATTTCATTCAGCAAATTAAGTTCGCGCTCCTCATTTCCAGCCATTTCGGGCGTATGGGTCGTGAAAACCAATTGTTTACGTACTTCGTCTACGCTTTTACATTTGGAATACAAGTAGAATGCAAGTGGCAAAGCATGACCTTCG
>JAYVIX010000225.1:0-11261 GCA_043769845.1 Cytophagales bacterium | reverse complement strand
CCCCTAATAACTCCAATCGTAGAACGATTCTTCAAAAGGCTATCCGAAAACAAATACAAATGATCTTCCAAAATGGTTGTCAAAGAACCTGAAACCAATTTCCCATTTTCAAAAGAAACTGAATTTACTCGAGATAAAATCTCTGGTTCAAAGTCTGATGACACCGCCACCGTATCAAATATTTCTTTCGATAATTCTGGTGTTGCCTCCTTTTCGCTACATGATGAAAGCAATAAAAACGCATAAAATATTAGTAAAATATTTTTCATTTTTTATATTTAATTAATCACCTCCTCCACAACCACCGCATCCGCTACTACAGCTACTACCGCTACACGATGAACCACTGGAGCAGCCACCACTACTTGTACACGAATTAGATGTCAGTCTTCCTTTACTGTCGAAAAAAGGAAAAACCGTGGCAATAATTGCTCCTGAAGAAAGTCCTGCAAGTACTTTTCGTCCATCAAAAGCAAACTTTTGTGAGAGGTCTATTTTCGTCAAGCCTTGGTAGCCGTATTTCTTTTTCAATACTTCGCTTATGCTGTTGCGTTCGTTCAAATAAATAGCGCCTAAAATGTTGTAGGTAACAAAAAATAAGAACATGAGCATCAGCAAAAACGAGACAGGCTGCTCATTGTAAAGTCCCTGAGATACCCTAGCTGCTCCGATGAAAATAATCAAGAAGAAAAAGCGATTGAACAAATTGCCTTTTATAGCATCAAGCAAAAAATGCAATTGAACATTCTGAAAATCAGTACGCTTGAACAAATTTTCTACCTCAGTATATTTTATCTCAGTTTCGGGCGGATAAGTAGAAGGAAAGGCACGAAAAGGATTGTCGGCAAAGTCAACATCCTCGTTTCTAGCACTTTTATCTGTTGTTTCCATTATTTTTTCATTCTGAACAACTACCAGCAATTGATTTTCCATCAGATTCAGGAGCGCAGTCTGGATGGCATGATGCTTGTCGAAAAAGTGAAATGCAATCTGATAAATGCTTGGCCGTTTGGTAAAAAAATGGAATAATAAATGTTCGAATTCCTGTCTTTTCTTCGACATATGAAGAAACGTCACAAAAATAGCGGCACACATCAACATAAAATAATATCCTAAAAATTGCGGACCGTTCAGCAGGAAGGCAAACTCTTCACTGAAAAGCAAAGGAAGAAACAATACACATCCCCAAATGGCGAATTGATACGAAATAGGAACTTTGTCCATTTGCTTGATTTTCTTTTTCAAGTCAACATCTGACCAAATCTCAATTTCTGGCAAATCATCGAAAAAAGAAAAATAAGCTTCCAAAGTGTTTAAATACTTGTTTTTCAGCTTATTGTCGTCCTCTTTTACACCGTTGGACGGATAGTGGTGTAAGTCTTTTTGAAGAATATCTTTGCAAAAAACCTGCCAATATTCTTTGGTATATGTGAGATGCAAATGCCAAACTTTATCCACATCATGCGAAGGACTCGCGCCATCTTCTAGGACACAACATAGGAACACAAATCGTTTGTATTCTTGAATCAGTTTGCGGGCTTTTGCTGTGGTCCATTTTTCTTCCCAACAAAGCTTGGTTGTGAAATTCTTGGACGAATCCGAAAATTTATCGAATGAATAATTCTCTATTCGATTCCAAAGCTGAATGTGTTCTTCGTTTGTGATGGGCATCTATTTGTTATTTTTCAAAACCATAATCCCGTTCAACTTTACAAATTCTGGTTTTGTAGCTTGCATACCACATTTCTCGACCCTTTTCCTGTGCGACAAGATGATCTATTTGCTGTTTCCAATTTCTGATAGCCTCTAGATTTTCCCAATAAGAAACGGTTATTCCAATTTCTTCTCGAGCACTTTCGTGGCCGAGATAGCCAGATTGTTCTTGTGCTAGAGCCACCATCTTATCAGCCATTTCACCATAGCCATTATCTACTTCGGTTCTCTCTGATGTGAAAATAACGGCATAATAAGGAGGTACTGGAGTGTTTGCAAAGTTCATAATCACTAATTGAATCTCTTGTAAGCCTCTTTCAAGCGCTCGCTTGTTTCGTTTTTGGCAATGTCGTTTCTCAATTCCTTGGTTTCTGGAAGTTTACTTAAGGCTTTGAAAGCGCCAAAGCGAATCCAATCGACCGGATTTTCTCGTGCTATTTTTTCAAGAATCGTAATGCTTTGCTTTTTTTCGGTTTCGTTGCTGATAGGCAAATAAGTCCCCCATTTGTCGAGCATCGTAAACAAGTCTTCACCACCGAAACGAGTGACGTTTTTGACGAACCAAGTATTTTTGCCAGCTACTTTGTTTTCACTGTAATACTCGGCCAACGCGCTCAGGATCTTGATGTTTTCAGAATTTTCGAACAACACCAATTTGGATTGTTTCTCGGTGTCGGCTGCTTTCGAAGTCAGAAAAATCTTCAAACCTGCCGCTTGCACCACGTACGAGCTATCGTTCAATGCTTTCTGAATCAATGTGCTATAGTCTTCTTTTTCTTTCGAAAGAAAAGTTAAGGCTTCAGCTCTTGCCGCTCCTTTCGGGTCGTTTTCGGCCATTGTGGCAATTTTTGCTTTGGTTTCGTCTGTTGCTAGTTTTTCGAACAAATCGAAAAAACGAATGCCAGTACTGCGAATATCAAAGAACGGATCGTTCAATGCTTTGCGCATCACGCGCAAAGTGGCGGTACTGTCCACGGCCTGAAACAAGTTGTCGAGTGCGACTGCACGATGCAAATACGGTTTGGCATTTTCGTACTGAAAGGCAAATTCTTTGATTGTTTTTTCATGTTCGATGAGTCCCAAAAGTTGTGCTTCTTCGTCTACGATAACCAAATTGGGCTTGCTCGAAACCTGAAATTCGAAACGCTGTTTATCCTTGTTCATTTCGATCGGATAAGTCGATTTTTGTCCATCCACCCAAATCGCTACTTTCATCGGCAAACGGTAAGTCGGCATTTTGGTCGAATCTTGTGTCTGTTCCAGTTTCAGAATCACTTTTCCATTTTCATAGGCTTGCTCTACTTTCAGCAAAACGTGGCCCGGCCTCATAAACCATTGGTTGAAAAACCAGTTCAAATCCTCACCCGTCACTTCTTCAAAAGCCAAACGCAAGTCGTGTACTTCGGCTGCTTTGTACTCTTTCGTTTTCAAATACAGATTTAAAGACTTGAAAAAAGCCGCATCTCCCACATATTTGCGAAGCATGTGCAAAATGCGTCCGCCTTTATTATAAGAATGCGCATCAAACATGTCTTCGTAATCTTTTAGGTGATAGCGGATGATTGGTTCCAATTTCGAACTTGATTCTGACAGGTAACCACCCAATTCGTCCAAACCGTGATGGTCGGCTGCGTCAACGCCATACTTATATTCTTGCCATAAGTATTCCGAATAATTGGCAAACGATTCGTTGAGTGGAAGATTTGGCCAAGATTCGGCCGTGACCAAATCGCCAAACCAATGGTGAAAAAGTTCGTGGGCAATGATGTTGTCCCAGTTTTTGTCAATCATTTCGCGGCTTGTGCATTGTACAGCGTCCATCAAAACGGTGGCCGAAGTGTTTTCCATCGCTCCAGAAACATAATCGCGCACGATGATCTGGGAATATTTGTCCCATGGATATTTATAATCCAACAGGTTCGAAAAGAATTCGATCATTTCGGGCGTGCGGCCAAAGATGGCTTTTGCATGTGGTTCGTATTTTGGTTCGACATAGTAATTGACTTCGAAACCATTCCAATCGTACTTTTTACTTGGCGACATCGCGTCTTTCACCAAAGCAAAATCGCCCACCGCCATCATGACCAAATAAGGTGCGTGCGGTTTGTCGTGTTTCCAAAAATCGGTACGGGTTCCGTCTGGATTATTGATACTGTATTGCAAAGTTCCGTTCGAAAGCGTTTTGTATTTCGGGTCGACAGTGATAAAAATGCTCTGAGTTATTTTTTCGTTAGGCGTGTCGATGGTTGGAAACCAGCAGGAACTGGATTCTATTTCGCCCTGCGTCCAAATTTGTTGTGGTTTCAGCGAGTCTTTTCCATCTGCATTGATAAAGAAAAGTCCTTTGTCTGAATTGATGGCCGCATTTCCGCCTTTTGGCAGTTCGTTGGGTTTGGCGGTGTATTTTATTTCGATCGAATAGGTTTGCTCGCGAGTATAGGTTTTGTCGAGCGTGATAGTCAGGCGTTTTTTGTCGTAGACATATTTCAGGTCATTTCCTCCAAGCTTAATGGACTCAATATCAAAGCCTTTTGCATCCAGTTCCACCGTGTTTTGCGGATAGAAATACGGTTTCAAAGTGAGCATAGCCTTTCCGTAGAGGTATTGTTTCTTCCAATCGAATGATACTTCCAATTTGGTATCTATCAAATCGTTCTTCAACGTCCGACTTGGCGAATACGGATATTTGCCTTGGGTTGAAGATGCGCCTGCAGATGATTTATTGGCTGTTTTGGAGGATTTGCAAGAGACTGCAATGACTAATGAAGCGAAGAAAAGGAACGTATATTTCATAAAGGTAATTTGTCTAATAGGTTAGAAAATGTTACGGTATCAACTACATTGACAGCAGGAAATTTGATCGCTTTTAGAATATCAAAGTGGGAGTCTTCCGTGACCAGATAATCGCAACCGTTATTGATGGCGCAATCCACAAATTTGTTGTCGTCTTGGTCTTTTTCAATCAAGTTCCAAGCATAAAAATTATAGCCATACACCACATTTGGCAATTCCGAAAGCAAATGTAAAAACATGATGCAATTGGTCACACCATACTTTCGCTGTACAATTTCCTCGTATTCTAATAATATATCGTTATTGATGCAAAGTGTAAAACGACCAGCAATTAAGTGTTGATAAATAGAGTGGAATTGGCTTCGTTTCGATAAAATTGACACAAGAATATTGGTGTCCAGCACAATTTTCAACATCCTATTTTGGCGAAATTCTATTGTGTTCCGATTTGAAATTATCTATTTGAGAGTCGGTATAACCTCGCTTTTCGCTCTCTTCTTCGATGCTGTCAACTAATTTTTCAGCCAAGAATTTTACCAGAATTGTATTCAATTCTTTCATGGCAGACTCTGGTAGAGGCGATGAATATGCCTTTAGAATCTGCAATTGAGCCTGATTTAGAGATGGTGTAGCTTGCATTTTTTCGGTTTTTACAAATATACTTGTTTTGAATCACCTGTCGATTAAAGCAATATTTTAAATGAATAATTTCTTATTCAAAAACCATAATTTGGATTGTCTTTATTGAAATCGTTTGAATCAAAAGTAGGATTCAGTTTCACGTTGTTGTATTCGTAGTATTCGTATAGTCCTTGGTTGTCGTATACTTTCATGACCAGAGGAATCATTCGGTTTTTCTCGATATACAGTTCTAATTTGGAAGAATAGTCGTTCGGCAACTCGATCACCTGCCCTGCTTTCACATCTGTAAAGGATTTTAAAGTAGGATTTCTTTCCATGATCATGTGCTCGCTCAGTTTTTCTTTCGTGGCAATTCCCAAAATTGATTCGCCCGCTCTCATAGTATGTTTGTAAAAATGAAAATGAGGATTTGTGAATACGATCACCCAGCAATCTTGCCCTTCCCAAACGATGGAGTTTTTCTTGACCATAATCACTTCCAATTCTTTTTGGTATTTCAAAATCAGATGTTCCAAAATAGACATCAAGTGTGCATAGCCTGATTGGTAAACGGTGTGGTGTTGGTTGTTGCGCATGACATCGCCCATCGGATCTAGACTGACGTTCATCCATGGAAAACCATTGGTGTTGATGACGGCTTTATTGTCATTCTCACCCTGTTTGTACAGTACCTCGAGGCCGTCTTTTGGGGCTTTTTGGCGCAAATACATCATGAAAGGATTCAAATTTAGTTTTACAGTCGATTCTTGACTTTGCATTTCGCCATTGATTCGTTCCTTTTTCTGCATCGTGTAGATCATTGATTTGATCTCTTTTGTTTTGGTAAACATCTCGTACACAATTTGCGAGGCCGAAGGTTCTTGAGCCATCCTGAAAGCAACTAATACGACTATTATGAGGCTTATTTTGAACAATAAAAATGGTTTTAAACGACTGAAAAATCGAATATGCATAAACGAATATTAGAAGAACTAACGAAAACGAAATTTACCAAAGAACATATGCTTTCTCAACTATTCAAAATCAATTGAATAGGTTTTTGGCATTTTTATTTTGTTGCGAAGAATAAATTCCTGTTTGTCCCGAAAACAAATAAGCGATGGTGCATGCGATGGCCACAAAAACGCCACATTCAACGCCAAATAATTCGATTGCCATTAGTGTACAAGCGATTGGTGTATTGGCTGCTCCTGCAAAAACGGCCACAAATCCCATGCCTGCTAGTAGGCCAGTGGGCAGTGGGAGTATCACAGACATAGTACTGCCCAAAGTCGCTCCTATGAAAAACAAGGGAGTTACTTCGCCTCCTTTGAAACCACAGCCTAGCGTAAAGGCAGTCAGTAGCAGTTTGATTATAAAGTCATATGAAGCCAACGGGTGTTGAAACGATTCGACAATACTAGGCACGCCCAGCCCCATGTATTTGGTGGTGTTCAGAAAATAGTAGAGCAGAAAAAATACCATGACCAACATTGCTCCTCCTAAAAGTGGACGAAATGGGGCATAAGCGATTGATTCTTTGAACCATTTGGAAATAGCAACATGCAACACAGTATATAATCGACTAGTTAGTCCGAAACAAATGCCGGCAATTGTGGCAAGCAGGAGATTGAAGGGCGACATCTCAGGAACGAGTTCGATCGCATAATGGGTGTGTCCCAAGTGCCATATTTCTTGTGTGGTATAATCGGCCAAAATGGCTGCGAGCAAAGCTGGAAGCAAGGCATTGGTTTGTAATCGGCCAATGAAATAGACTTCCAACGCAAAAACAGCCCCTGCGAGTGGTGTTCCAAAAACGGACGAAAAGCCAGCACTAATGCCTGCGATCATGATCCATTTTCGGTCTGATTCGCTGAATGTAAACAATAGGTTTAACTGATCTGAAATAGAACCGCCCATTTGAACGGCAGTTCCTTCGCGACCGACAGAACCCCCAACAAGATGCGAAACCAGCGTGCCAAACAAGACCAAAGGAGCCATTTTGAACGGCACTGGCTTTTCGGGTTTGTGAATAGTATTCAACAATTGGTTGGTACCGTTTTCGACTCCTTTTCCCCAATAATGGTAGGCTAGGCCAATCGCAAAACCTGCTAAAGGTAAAAACGCCACAAGCCACAAATGATGTTCACGGATTACGGTCGCTTTGTCTAGCAAAACCAAAAACAAAGCCGAAGACGATCCGATACTGAAGCCAATGACAGCACAGAGAATGCTCCATTGGCCGAGATAAAAAAGCACACGCATCATTCAGTTAATAGTTATTGGTCGATAGTTAATAGTGCTGATTTTTGAAATCGATGGTTAATAGTCGACTGATGGCTAGTTTCAAAACTACCATTTTTGTGGACAAACCAAGGTCACTTCTTTTTTTTATTGGCTTTTTTTATTTGCTTTTTTTGGCTTGATGTGTTTGCTTTTTTTTCTGGCAACCGTATTGCTATGAGCAATGTGATTGTTCGCAATATCAAATTTTCGATGGTTGCACTGGGCAAGTCGATTCCCGATACTACAGGCGATATTCTGAACATTTATAGCAAACTAGGGGACGAAGGACGAGCTCAGATTTTAGTAAATGGAGGCGATTTGATTTCGGCACCAAAGAATGGAGGTGTAACAAGCAATGTTTGGATAGATCATTGCGAATTTTCTCAAGAAGATCCTCGCATTCAGCTCAATCAGGATTTATACGATGGTTTGTTAGACATCAAAAACGAAAGTCGCTACATTACAGTATCATGGTGTTATTTTCACGACCATCACAAATGCAGCCTTATCGGAAGTTCAGACAAAGACATTTTCAAAGACCGTAAAATCACTTTTCATCACAATTATTACAAAACGATTCAAGAGCGAGTGCCACTTTACCGTGGTGGCGAAGCGCATTTTTTCAACAATTATTTATACGATGTGTATACAGGCAGTGTGAATACGCGAGTAAATGCCTGTGTGAAAGTGGAAAAAAACTACATTGAGAAATGCGAAAACAATGTGTATTCCAAAAATAGCGCCATTGTAGGCCAAGCCGAAATAGTGGACAATGTCGAAGTGGATTGCAAAAGAACGGAAGTTGTACCGAGCAATTGTGTATTGAATGTGCCCTATGAATATTCAAAAAGTCTCACCAAGGATCCTAAAAAAGTAAAGGGCGTAGTAATGAAACATGCTGGCGTGGGAACGTTTTAGAGGGAGTTTAGGGCGTTGGAACAGAGCGATTGCCAACTATAGATGTTAGAAAGATGAGGCAAATTACTAGAATAATTAATGTGGCAAGAATGCTCCATAAAAGAATAGAAATAAATTTGCCCATTACAACTTCTTCGCCTCGTTCCAGTACTTATCCATTTCTTCCAAAGTCATTTCGGTCATTTTCTTCCCGTCAATAGCAGACTGACTTTCTAAATAATTAAAACGCTTGATGAATTTTTTATTGGTTAATTCCAGTGCATTTTCTGGATTTATTCCCACAAAACGAGCATAATTGACTAGCGAAAAAATCAAGTCGCCAAATTCGGCTTCTGCTTTTTGCGGGTCGGTTTCTTCTAGAAATTCCTGCATTTCTTCCTGTACCTTGTCCCACACTTGTTCTTTCTTGTCCCAGTCGAAACCAGCTGCTCTGGCTTTTTCTTGTATTCGAATCGCTTTCACCAAAGCAGGCAAACCGCCTGGCACTCCAGCCAAAATTGACTTACTTCCCTCTTTCAGTTTTATTTGTTCCCAGTTTCGTTTTACGTCTTCCTCGTTTTGTACTTTCACATCGCCATAAATGTGTGGATGTCTGACAATCATTTTGTTACAAAGCGAATCAATCACATCTGCCATGTCAAAATCATTGGTTTCGGAAGCGATTTTGGCATAAAAGACAAGATGGAGCAACACATCACCCAACTCTTTTTTTACCTCAGGAAGATCGTTTTTGCTGATCGCATCAGCCAGTTCGTAAGTTTCTTCGATGGTCAAAGTGCGTAAGGTTTCCATTGTTTGCTTTTTGTCCCACGGACATTGCGCGCGCAACTCGTCCATGATCTGGAGCAAGCGTCCAAACTGCTTCAATATCAATTCCTTTCGTTCGATTCCTATTTTATCCTTTTCCATGACTTAATTGTACCCTACCAGCAATTTAGAAATATTTACTTACCTGTTGCCAAAGAAACGCTTTGGAAGGCTAAATTTGCAACAAACACTTTCTATTACTGTGACTTTAATCAAATCTATATCTGGCATTCGTGGTACCATTGGTGGTAAAGTGGGCGAATCGCTTTCTCCGCTTGATGTCGTAAAATTCTCGGCAGCATTTGGTACCTATCTGAAAGAAAAGGAATTAGGCAAAAAAGTAATCATCGGGCGTGACGCTCGTCCAACTGGTGGCGCCATCTCGGCCATAGTTTGTTCGACCCTTACCGCACTTGGCCTTGATGTGATCGACCTTGGGTTGAGCACAACCCCCACTGTAGAAATGGCTGTGACGATGGAAAAAGCCGTTGGCGGAATCATCATTACAGCAAGCCACAATCCAGTTCAATGGAATGCATTGAAGTTACTTAATGAAAAAGGTGAATTTATATCGGCAGAAGATGGAGCGAAACTTCTAAAAATAGCAGAAGAAGAGGCGTTCACTTTTGTAGATGTGAACAAAAATGGCGTTTACAGCCAAGATGACACCTATCTAAAAAAGCACATTGATGAAATTCTAAAATTGAAATTGGTCGATGTAGCAGCGATCACAAAACGTAATTTCAGCGTAGCAGTAGATGCCGTGAACTCTTCTGGTGGCATTGCAGTTCCGATGCTTTTGGAAGCTTTGGGCGTGAAAAATGTGACGAAATACTATTGCGAACCAAACGGACATTTTCCGCATAATCCAGAACCGCTTCCTGAAAACTTGACTCATATTTCGTCAGAAATCGAAAAAGGAAAATTCGATTTAGGAATTGTGGTAGATCCAGATGTAGATCGTCTTTGTTTTATTTGCGAAGATGGACGCATGTTTGGTGAAGAGTATACATTAGTGGCCGTTTCTGAATATGTTTTACGCAACAATATCGGGAATACTGTTTCCAACCTTTCGTCAACTCGTGCATTGAAAGATGTGACCGAAATGGCTGGCGGTCATTATTTTGCTTCGGCTGTAGGTGAGGTGAACGTGGTAGAAGCCATGAAAGCCAACGATGCGGTAATAGGTGGTGAAGGAAATGGAGGGATTATTTATCCTGAATTGCATTATGGTCGTGACGCTTTGGTTGGAATCGCATTGTTTTTGACGCATTTGGCTAAATACGGCAAATCAATTACCCAATTGCGCGCCAGCTATCCGAATTATTTCATGTCGAAAAATAAGATTGAACTAACACCTGATATCAATGTGAAGCAGGTTTTGGAAGACATCAAATTGAAATACAAAAAACAACCTATCAATACGACAGACGGTGTTCGTATTGATTTTGAAAAAGAATGGGTGCATTTGCGCATGTCGAACACCGAGCCGATTATCCGTATTTATTCTGAATCGGACAGCATGGCAACGGCCGAATATTTGGCCAATAAAATCATTGCGGATATAAAGGAAATCATTTCCGAGAAGGTGTAATCTGATTAATGGAATCAAAAAACGAAACGTCCCGAAAGTTTAAACTTTCGGGACGTTTCGTTTTTTGCTTATGTTAACGGTCGTAGACCTGATCGTGGCACTATTTCCATAACCTCTTCGCACAACTAGGCGGTATTGACCTTTGGCAAGAGTTGGTACACTAAACATTAGCCTCCCTTGGGTGCGTGTAGCAATCACTTGTACTTTTGTTTCTTTTTTGTCGGCATTGTTTACAAAAAAGATTCCTTCCAAGTCATTGCTAGTGTTGAATTTTAATTCTTCTCCAACGATGCTCCCAATTCCGCCAGCTGTCAATTTAGTATTGGTTACGTTCGTATTTATGTCCGAACGGAAAGGCTAAGTTTAAAAAAAATCAGCAAAAATACATGCAAAATATCGCATGTATTTGATATATGTAAATAGCTACATGCTTTTTTCCCAGTTTTGTATAATTCCAAGTGTTTTTCTTATTGGGCGAACACAGCTTTCCCTTAAATCTTCATTTTATAGCTTTTTTGGTGGGTTTTCA
>JAYVIX010000224.1:0-8637 GCA_043769845.1 Cytophagales bacterium | reverse complement strand
GTTCGAACTTCTCCACTGATCGTCATTTTAGACTGTGCTTTTAAAGTATCACGATAAGGTACAAAATCTAATCCGTTCACTTTTGTGATGGATACACTTTCAGCAGGCAAAGCCAGTTTCATGGATGGATCGCCCAAAAGCGCAAAATTTCGGTTGATTGGCCCAGTATTGATACTTAAATTCTTTGTACGCATTTGTACTTCTCCAAGTGTGTATTGATTCTCAAAAATACTTTGATGAAAAGCATCATTTAATTTTTCGTTGCTAAACTGAAAAACAGGTCGAGTCGTGGTAAGCAAACCAATTGCGCCTCCATTTTGATGAATGAATAATAATTCACCTCCAGAGACAATCGAAGGAGCATCATAACGACCAAAATCACAAGTCGCAGTTACTATGAATGGATATTTGGTATTGCTTAATGCCTGAATATCAGCAGTATTCAAAATGTCTTTTGCCGATAATTGCAGTTCGCCTCCATGTCCAATATAGTTCATGACCAAAGCGCCTTCATTAAATGCTTTCTGAATATCTGCATTTGCACCTGGAGCCTTGGTAACACTTGGTAAGTTTTCTTTCGGATAAGCTGCTACATATACTTTGTCCACATTAAACGCTGGATAATTATTTGAAACAACTCCAGCAAGTTTGTCAGCATTTTGAAGAAAAACATCTTCATCACCACTATCCGCAATGTAGGTCGCTTTTTGTCTCCACTCGCCAAGATTCGATAAATCCGTTGCATAACGAATCAGTTTAGATACCACGCCCTCGGCTTCTTGAGGAGTATTGACAGGAATGCGCCCGATACCAATGTCTAATAAATCATTTTTATCCCACGTTCCTTCATTGTCATCTAAGAGGCCGACATAATCGTCCGAAGAATAACTGTAAATAGGATCCATTGATTCCTCTGACTCATAAACTGGCACTAGGCTGGTTGCTTGCGCATTATTGGCAAGGTTTCGGTAATCATAAGAAGCATCCCCGAAAAGCAAAAGATTCTGAAACTTGTCAGGATTTTTTTTGTAAAACATTCGAGCACAATCTCTTATAGCGACCAAATCTTGCGCTCCTGAAGAAAATTCGTTGTACACTTCTTCGGTAGTCACTACCAATACTTCAATGCCATCATTTGATGTTCTGAAATCAGCCAATCGTAATGCTTGTTCTTTAAATAAAGGATGTGTAACAATTAATAGATTAGGCGTACTTGCTGACCTAATACTTTGATTTTCTATTTTCTCAGCAGAAATGGGCTTTAGAAAATCTAAGTTAGAGAACGCAACATACTCTTTAATGATATTTTTAGCTTGTGACGTAAATGAACAGCTAGATCCCAAATCTGCCACTTTCATTTCTACAATATCATTTACAGAAGTAATATTCCAAACTTTCAAATTGACCTCGGCTCTTTTTGAAATCACATATTCAAACCATTGGGTGCCAAAATTGATCGAATTGACATTTCTAAAAGGCAATGCACCTTCTTCATAGATTAATTTCTCTTCGAAATTGACCGCATAATAATTTAAAAAACCAACCCCTTTTCCTGTAACTGACCTTCTATAGGTGTAATTTAAATTCAAAGAAGTAGCGCCTGTTATACCATTAGTCGAAATAGAATCCAACACATCATGATCCCAACCCAACCTAATATAGGTACTACCTGATCCTGATCCCGAAATGGGCCATGTATTTATCGGAATCCCATTAATAGTACCCACAAAACTGCTAGAATAATTATCTGGCGACTTATTCATCAGTGAAGATTGTAAATAGAGCGTACTTCCATTCACAACCCCTGTAGAGCGTATATTGAAATTTCTTGAGAGAACATCAATAAATTCTTCTCCGTACCAACGTCTTCCTGAAGATAAAAAATTATATGAGTCAATCTCATGCACTTCTCTTCTATGTGAAGTTAAAATTTTACCTTCCGGATTACCTACATCTGCTATCGTAATACGATTACCAGCTGCGGTGCCGATAGTCAAAAAGTAATACGAGAACTTACTATAAAGATGATTTTTTGGTCTATAAAAAGGCTCGGAAGACTCTTTTGTCCAAACGTTTGGCCCCTGAACATATAGAATAATGTAATCGTCTTTATCGAAACTACCGTCTTCGGCACCTACTACCGAAATGTTCACTTGAGACAAATCTATTGGTCTTTCCTCGCTGCATAACTCAGGCAACATTCCTCCTCCATTCGACCAAATCTGAATATTCTGAGGATTGATTTGGGACGGGCGCAATCCCATATTCTCAAGAAACGCATAGTCAATCTTATAAACGCCTGATTTATCAAAGGCCATTTTATACCAATCGCCAGTTGCCAACACAGAGCTAGTACTCATTTGCCTGAACTGAGCATTAGGTTTTAAAGAAACAGGTGCGCTCCCAGTTTCAAGCTTCAACCTGAAACTGATCAACTTCTCGATTTGGCCAGAACTGTTTCTTCGAAATGGCACAATGTTGACATTGGCAACATGATGTTTTCTAGCGATTCCGTTCGAAATCCAAAGATCAATTTCTGATTTAACGCTATCTATTCTTATTAAATATTTTTCATCTAATTTACCTACTTCTAACCACTTTTCATCGCGCAATTCGGCCGAAAGAATGTATAAATCATTGAAAATGGTTGAAAAAACAGGCAAATAACCTTTTTCAGGATTATGCGAAGCTCCTTCAAAGCTAATCACTTGCTGTTTTGTACCTTCCACCAGAACGGGCGTATGACTATACCAGTTGAGTTGATAAGTGGTAGTGTCGGTGGTTTGCGAATACGACATGTTTGAAAATAACATCAAACATGTCGCACAACATAAAAATCTTGTCAGTAGAGTCATGGTTTTCAATCTTTGAATTATTAACTCCCTTGATCTCAAAAATATTGTTTTGGTAATCAGTTTTTTGCAGAAATCACAAAAGAATAATCTTCCATGATAAGGTTTGCCAATAACTTTTTGCAAGCCAATTCAACCATCTCTTTAGCAGATGCTTCATTATCTGCCTCCAACTCCAACGAAATATGTTTCCCAATGCGAACATCGGCTACATTGCTGATTCCCAAATTGTTCAAACCTAATTTTACGGCTTTGCCTTGAGGATCTAAAATCTCCTTTTGTGGCATAATGTTAATTTCTGCAAAGAATTTCATTTTTAGAATTTTAATGAGATATTTTTAATAAAAGACAAAAGCAAATACAAGAAATAGATAATCACAAAACTATCCCATTTCAAAACTACAATAAGTATTCCCGACAGTAAAATAAGTACATACTTGTCGCTATTCGGTTTAAAAGAGAAACCTTTGAATTTCAAAGCAATCAGTGGCAATTCGACCACCAACATGATGGATGAAAAAACGACTAAACCGATTAACACAAAATTGATTTCAGGAACGACTATTTTACCTGCAAAAACAAACGCCAAACTACTGATAAACAAAGCGTTAATTGGAGTAGGAACGCCAATAAAACTATCTGATTGTCTTTCATCCACATTGAATTTGGCCAGACGCAATGCCGAAAATAATGGAATGATGATTGCCAACCATTTGTATTCAACCAGAAGCGAATACACCATAAAACCTGGTAAAACTCCAAACGAGACCACGTCACAAAGCGAATCGAGCTGTTTGCCAAGTTCAGAAGTCGATTTGAAAAGTCGGGCAACAAAGCCATCGAAAAAATCGAAAATAGCGGCTAAGTAGATACAATAACTTGCGTTTTCTAAATTTCCTTCAAATGCTTGCTGAATACCTACAAAACCACAAGCCAAATTGGCAATCGTGACCATGTTAGGAATTGTAAATAGCCTAAGTTTATTCATCAAAGGCTATTTAACTTCTTCATAATCAATATAATCGCCATCAGTAGTTTTTTGATTTCCTATAGTATTCGAACCACTTTCTACCGTAATTGAGCCTTCGGGCTTTCGATACTGAGCATGATTATTGTTCGGATTTGAAAAATCGCCTTTGTACATCACGAATTTGAACTTCATCAGTCGCCTGATGAAGAACCAAATTACAAGTGATATAAACAGGAACTTCCACATACTATCTGCTCAAATACAAGTTTCTTTCCGAATAGATATTCACAAAGAAATCGTCATATACATCGTCAATAAAATAGATGGCTTCGCCTGTTGACTTCATTTCAGGCCCAAGTTCCTTGTTCACGTTCGGAAACTTGTTGAAACTAAAAACAGGAATCTTGATTGCAAAACCTTTTTTATATGGTTTAAAATCAAAGTCTTTGACTTTTCTCTCGCCTAACATGACTTTCGTTGCATAGTTCACATACGGTTCTCTGTATGCTTTGCAAATAAAAGGAACTGTACGAGAAGCACGAGGATTGGCCTCGATGATATACACCTTGTCGTCTTTGATGGCAAACTGTATATTGATCAAGCCAACAGTGTTCAATGCCAAGGCAATTTTTTTGGTATAATCTACAATGTCCTTCATTACCAAAGGATTGAGATCAAAAGGAGGAAGTACTGCGTTCGAATCGCCTGAATGAATTCCTGCAGGTTCGATGTGTTCCATGATTCCGATTACGTAAACATCCTCACCATCACAAATCGCATCGGCCTCGGCTTCAATTGCTCCTTCTAGGAAATGGTCGAGCAAAACTCTATTTCCTGGGATATCACGCAAAATATTCACCACATGTGTTTCTAGCTCTTGCTCGTTTATCACGATTTTCATTCCTTGTCCGCCCAAAACATAAGAAGGACGTACTAGTAATGGAAATCCAAGGTCCCGAGAAAGTTCAACGGCCTGTTCGGCATCTTCTATGACTCCAAATTTAGGATATGGGATTCCAATTTCTTCTAACAATGTCGAGAAACTGCCTCTATCTTCCGCCAAATCAAGTGACTTGTAATTGGTACCAATAATTTTGATACCGTAACGCTCCAGTTTCTCAGCAAGTTTCAATGCCGTTTGTCCACCCAACTGAACGATTACGCCTTCTGGTTTCTCGTGTTGGATGATGTCATAAATATGCTCCCAGAAAACTGGCTCAAAATAAAGCTTGTCCGCTACGTTAAAATCGGTGGAAACAGTCTCAGGATTACAATTGATCATGATGGTTTCGTAGCCACATTCTTTGGCAGCCAAAACACCATGCACACAAGAATAGTCAAATTCAATTCCTTGTCCGATACGGTTTGGACCTGAACCCAAAATGACTATTTTCTTTTTATCAGTAACAATAGACTCGTTCGAGATCACTTCACCAATGAGTGGCGTTTTCTCGAATGTTGAATAATAATAAGGGGTTTTCGCCTCAAATTCTGCGGCACAAGTATCTACAAGCTTATAGACACGCTTGATTCCCAAATCGTTACGTTTTGTATATACCTCGCTTTCAAGACATCGCAACAAGTGCGCTATCTGCCTATCAGCATATCCCTTTTGTTTCGCTTCGAATAATAAATCAAAAGGGAGGTTCTCAAGGTTGAATTTCTCTACTTCTTTTTCAAAGTTGACAAGTTCTTCTACTTGATGTAAGAACCAAGGATCAATTTTTGTTAAGTTTTGAACAGTTTTAGCCGGAATTCCTAGTTTGTATGCATCATACAGATGGAATAAACGATCCCAACTCGGATTTTTTAAACTTTCAAGAATTTGATCCTGATTAGTCAGTTCTTTACCATCAGCACCCAAACCGTTCCGTTTGATTTCTAATGATTGGCAAGCCTTCTGCAAAGCTTCTTGAAAAGTACGTCCAATTCCCATCGCCTCTCCTACCGACTTCATCTGCAAGCCTAAGGTACGATCAGCGCCCTTGAATTTATCAAAGTTCCAACGTGGTATTTTCACAATCACGTAATCAATAGTAGGTTCAAAGAACGCACTAGTCGACTTTGTGATTTGGTTTTCTAATTCATCTAAATTATATCCAATTGCTAGTTTGGCAGCAATTTTGGCGATTGGATAACCAGTTGCTTTCGAAGCCAATGCAGAAGAACGGGAAACTCGTGGATTAATTTCAATTGCGATAACTTCTTCCGTCTGAGGATGCATCGAGAACTGAACATTGCAACCTCCTGCAAATTGTCCGATTCCATTCATCATCATTTTAGATAGATCGCGAAGTTTCTGATATGCACTATCAGAAAGCGTCATCGCAGGTGCAACCGTTATCGAATCGCCAGTATGAATTCCCATCGGGTCAAAATTCTCGATGGTACAAATGATCACAATATCTCCTTTGTTGTCGCGCAAGAGTTCCAATTCATATTCTTTCCAGCCCACGATGCTTTGTTCGACCAAAACCTCATGAGTTGGCGATGCGTGAAGTCCACGCGTAAGCATCTCGTCAAACTTCGCAGGATCGTTTACAAAACCACCACCAGTTCCTCCTAAAGTGAATGATGGACGAATAACTAAAGGAAAGCCAATTTCTTGGGCAATATTTTTGCCTTCTAAAAATGAGCGAGCGGTACGGCCTTTGCAGACACCAACCCCAAGTTGGATCATTAAAAGACGAAATTTCTCACGATCTTCGGTAGTTTCAATCGCATGAAAATCTACTCCTATAACTTTAACTCCGTATTTGTCCCAAATTCCTGCCTTTTGACAATCTATCGCAAGGTTCAAAGCCGTTTGGCCACCCATGGTAGGTAGCACAGCATCTATTTTATGCTTTTCCAGAATTTGTACAATAGATTTTTTATCTAGTGGTAATAGATAAATATTATCCGCAGTGACACTATCTGTCATGATAGTGGCGGGATTGGAGTTAATAAGCGTTACCTCTATCCCTTCTTCGCGAAGCGACCTTGAAGCTTGAGAACCAGCATAATCGAACTCACATGCTTGACCAATGATGATTGGTCCACTACCAATAATTAAAACAGACTTAATCGAATTGTCTCTAGGCATCGGGAAGGTTTTGATAAAATCGCACAAAGGTAGGCTTTCAGCGCAATTTTAAAAATTGGCCAACCAATTTTAATCTATTTTAGATCTCTTATTAGGAAACAAACTCGCTAAAAACTTTTTTGCTTTATTCTTTGGCACACCATCTTCCATGTAATACCCGTAGCCATATCCGTAACCATATCCGTAGCCATATCCGTAGCCATAATTATAACCATAGCTATCTTTAGGCTGCACGTCATTCATTAGAATAGACATGTTCTTTAGCTTTCCAGAATTATTCATCTCGGCTAAATATTTAATAGACGATTTTGATGAATAATTATTTCGAACTACATAAATATTAGAATCAGTAAACCTCATCATAATATTTGCATCCGTCACCAAACCTATTGGCGGAGAGTCAATAATGATATAATCAAACTCTGCCCTTAACTGATCAATCAATTCTTCCATTCTAGGACTCAAGATAAGCTCAGAAGGGTTTGGCGGAATTGGGCCAGAAGTAATAACCGTTAAATGTTCAATTTCTGTAGGTTGCAAAATATCAGCCAAGCTACATCGACCCACTAAATAATTACTCAATCCAAAGTCATTCTTCAAACCAAACTCATTAAACAATTTAGGTTTCCGCATGTCCGCTCCAATCAGAACCGTTTTTTTGCCCGAAATTGCAATAACAGACGAAATATTTATTGAACTAAATGTCTTTCCTTCCCCACTAATGGACGAAGTAATTAACAGCACTTTTTTGTCTTGACTATTCAAAAAGAATTGCAAATTGGAACGAATCGACCGAAAAGATTCAGCAATAGCAGATTTTGGTTTTTTAGTAACTACAAGAATCTCTTCCGATTGATTATGACCAATTATTCCTAAAAACGGAATATTAACATGACTTGTAATATCGTCTTTATGGCGTACACTATCATTCATTATTTCTTTTCCAAATACAATCAAAGTAGGCAAAAGAAGGCCTAAGATAATGGCATACATTCTGATCGAATCATGATTAGGTTTGACTGCTCCAATGACAGTTGCTTGATCAACCACTTTTATATCTGGTGCATTGGCGGCTTTATTTATAGATGCCTCAGCTTTCTTCTGCAATAAAAAATTGTAAATTGAAGAATTAACATCATAAATTCTTTTAATTCCTGTAAACTGCCTGTCAGAATCAATAACTCCAGAAGAATTCACTTCCTCGAGTTTTATTTTTTTGTCAACATCTTCAATATAAATTTTATGATTAATCTCAATGTTGGTTATTAACTCTGAAATGTTCCTTTTAATCTCTTGTATTTTATTCTCGTTATCCTTATAAAAAGGACTATTTGGATTTGTCAATTTAAAATCTGTATTTTTTTTCAACTGAAGTGTTAATATTTGACTTAACAAAACTTGTAAAGTAGGGTCACTAATACCCACTGAAGCAGGAACTATCAAATTGTCATAATCTGCCCTTTCTTTGAGATAACCTTTCAGGTATGAAAAATATTTTAATTCCAATACAAACTGTTCTTTCTTTTTAAGATATTCTTTAATTTTTGTAGTGATATTTTGTGATTCAGACTTTAAATCCAAGGCATTATACTTTGTCTTAAAACCAGTCAGATTTCTCTCAATCTTTGAAAGAGTGTCATTAATCACACCCAATTGGCTATTGATAAACTCAATCGTTCTATTATCAGCGAAATTTTTATCCTCAAGACTTTCTACAATGTATACTTGTG
>JAYVIX010000223.1:0-5860 GCA_043769845.1 Cytophagales bacterium | reverse complement strand
ATCTATTTGGTAGGGACTCTTGCTCTTATATAATACCCAAATATTCCAAGGCGACTAACTAATAAACCTAATATAACGGATTCTTCGTTAAAACTAGTAGGTAAAGGGGTTTGTTTTATATAATACCCAAATATTCCAATAAAATTAATTTACTTTCTAATGTTTTCTGAAACCTTAGAAAGTAAATTAGTTTTATTACTTGATAAAATCTGTATGTACTGCGTCTTTCTCTGAAACAATAGGAGAATTGGTTGGCCATTGAATCCCAAAAAGTGGATCGTTCCAACGGATTCCTTTTTCTTTGCCTGGAGAGTAGAATTGAGACACCTGATAAGTCACTTCTACATCATCTATCAAGGTAATGAATCCGTGTCCGAAACCTTCAGGTACATAGAGCATTCGGTGGTTTTTGTCGGTAAGTTCTACTGCGATATGCTCACAATAAGTAGCAGAGTCTTTTCTGATATCTATAATAACATCCAAAATGGAGCCACGTGTGCAGCGGATTAGCTTGGCTTCTTCGGCACCATCTACTTGAAAATGCATTCCTCTTAATGTTCCTTTTTGTTTTGAAAGTGACATGTTGCTTTGTGGCATATTGGTACTAAGTCCTTGTTTGGCAAACTCATCAGCACAATAGGTACGTGCAAAAAAACCACGTTCGTCTTCTCTTTTTTGCAAGTCGACAATGAATGCTCCTTTTAGTTTCGTTTCGGTAAAAATCATTTTGAATAGGTTCTGTTTTCTTTATTCAAAGTTCAAGGATTAAATTAAATGTTCAAAATTTTGGTATAATAATTCCTGAATTTTACTTTTAACCTTCTGTTTTATTTTTAGGTTTTGTTTTTATTGCCAAATTGTATTTGGATTATCTGCTATTTTTTCTAAAATCGTATCGAATTTATTTCTTTTAAATACCAATGGCCAAATATTCTGTAAATTGCATTCTTTATTTTTCCACTATCCAGAAATGAACGAATTCGAGAATTTTGAGACATTGGCCGTTCGTACCCAAACAGAACGCTCGCAGAACAGGGAACATACGTCTCCCATTTATATGACATCCAGCTTTATATTCGAAGATGCCGAACAAGCACGTGCCATGTTTGCAGACGAGATTGGAGGTAATATTTATACCCGTTTTTCGAACCCAAACAGTAGCGAATTCATCGAGAAAGTGTGTTTGATGGAAGGTGCTGAAGATGGGTTTGCTGTGGCATCGGGCATGAGTGCTATGTTTACTAGCATGGCGGCATTTCTTCGCAGTGGCGACCATTTGCTTATATGCCGTTCTGTGTTTGGTTCTACTCATCAGATAGTTACTCAGCTTTTTCCACGTTGGGGAATTCAACACACCTATGTGGATATTGACAAACCAGAATTGTGGGAGGTCGAAATTAAGCCCAATACCAAAATGATTTTCCTCGAAACGCCATCCAACCCAAGTTTGGATTTGATAGATTTAGAATGGGTGGGGAAATTAGCGAATAAGCATAGTTTGATCTTGAATGTTGACAATTGTTTCGCCACTCCTTATTTGCAAACGCCTATTTCGTGGGGAGCGCATTTGGTTACGCATTCGGCTACCAAGTTTATGGATGGACAAGGACGTGCCATCGCGGGAATCATTGTTGGTAGCAAAGAACTGATAAAAGAAGTACGTTTCTTCTCGCGCCACACAGGGCCGTGTCTTTCGCCATTCAATAGTTGGATACTGTCCAAAAGCCTTGAAACATTAGCAGTGCGTATGGACAGACATTGCGAAAATGCTCTAAAACTGGCACAGTGGCTAGAAACACATCCCGAAGTAGAATCGGTAAAATATCCATTCTTGCCTTCGCACCCGCAATATGAATTAGCCAAAAAGCAAATGCGTCAAGGTGGTGCTTTGGTGACGTTTTATGTAAAAGGTGGTGTCGAAAAAGGACGTAATTTCTTGAATAACATGAAGTTGATTTCGTTTTCGGCCAACCTTGGTGATACACGTACTATTGCCACGCACCCAGCCAGTACGACACATTCCAAACTAAGTGATGCCGAAAGAGCACAAGTTGGCATCATGCCAGGTTTGATTCGTATCTCGGTAGGCTTGGAGCATATTGATGATATTATCAAGGATGTTGAGCAGGCCTTGAGGTAGTTGATTTATCATGAAGGATATATTGTTTGTTTTAAATGAACTAAAATATGTTTTATTGTAGCTGCATGTTTTTCTTTTGATACGAAAAAACTAATGAAACAGAAGTTCAAAAAGTAGTATTTATTAATAGTTTAAAATCTGATTTAAGTTCTGTAAATCTCCAAGATACAACAAAAAGGAAGTTGAATGTTTCATTTGATAGTAGTTGGGTTAGTTTGTATGATGATCAAATTCAACATAAACACTATCTATGTTGGGGTAAGTGTCTTATTTCTATGCCAGATGATTTTGCGGTGTCAAGTTTAACAGATACTATCAATAGATGCCTAAATGGATAAATTAAAATAATCTTAGAAAGATTCAAAGGAAGGGATATAGATGGTAATCCAATTTATGAAATAACTGATGAAATGTATGTTCATAATTTTAGAAGTACATATCATCGTTGTGTTTATCTAAAATTAAACGGAGATAGTATTGAAAGTGATTATCTAGTTAAGTATAACGATACAAAGTAGGAGTTAATAACTGATATTTTAACTATTTGGCTAATAGACGCCAATGAATTTAAATTTATTAAAATGGATGGCATGAAAATTGATAAATTCTATAATCCAGATTACATAGAATGTGATTGATTTTCTTTTGAGGACTTAGTCAAAACTGTAAGTAACGAATCGTATATGAAAATCTATCAAGTAGACGCCTTTACCGATAAACTCTTTGCTGGCAACCCAGCCGCATTCGTTCCACTAGATGAATGGATTTCTGACGAACAAATGCAGCAATTGGCAGCAGAGAATAACTTGGCAGAAACAGTATTTTTTGTCAAGCAAGGTAAGCAGTATTATATCCGTTGGTTTACACCCGAAGTAGAAGTGCCGCTTTGTGGTCACGCCACAGTAGCTTCAGCACATGTATTGTCAAAGCATTTAGGAGTTACGGATTCTGAAATTATTTTCGATTCCAAAAGTGGCTTGTTACCTGTTTCAATTGATGGCGATACTTATACTCTCAATTTTCCGAGCGATCATGTGGAAGTATTTAGTTCAAATGAGGTTTTAGAAGCTGCTTTGGGAGTTGTTCCTCTTGAAGTTCATCAAGGAATTCACGGCTATTGGTTGGTGTTGCTTGAAAATGAAGAACAAGTATTGGCTCTGAATCCTAATTTCAGGAAAATGCAGGAATTGGAAGCCGATGCTTTGATTGTCACATCGAAGAGTATAAAATATGATTTTGTCTCTCGATTTTTTGCTCCGAAAAAGGGGATAGACGAAGATCCAGTGACAGGTTCAGCACATACTCGTTTGATTCCTTATTGGGCTAAAAAGCTTGGCATGCATAAACTAACAGCCAAGCAGATTTCCAAGAGGGGAGGAGAAGTAACTTGTGAATACTTAGGAGAGCGTGTTTTAATTGGAGGAAAAGCGGTGACTTATTTGGTCGGAGATATAAGTTTGTAGTTCCATGTTTGTAGTTCTAAACTATCACATGGAACTACAATTTTTTTTTTTAGAATGCAGTAAGTACAAACATTACTTTTCTTTTGTCGGAATCTCCACCGTTCAAATCTGGATTTTTGGGTGTGTCAGAAGCCTTAAATTGGCGAATTGTTAGTCGTTCTTTAGCGATTCCTTCTTCTATTAGATGATTTAAAACGGCATTAACTCGGATTTCGTAAAGGTGTTTGTTGTTGTATTCATCGCCCACCAAGTCGGTTGAACCTACGATTTCTAGTTTCAGTTTTGGCACACGTTTCAATGCTTGGCTTATTTTGGCTATCTGAGTTTTCGAAAATTCGGTCAAATATTCACCATTGTTGTACAAGAAATGGACTTGTTGATGGATCGTTTGTCCAATCGCTTTGTTAGGTGCGATTTCGTCCATTACAATGTCGTCATCATTGGTAGTGTCTAGTTTAGCAAGGTAATCCAGATGTTCTTTTGGCATGGCGTCCATGTCGTAAATCAGACACTCTGTTCTTCTGTTTAGCCTTTTGCCTTCTTCATCTCCATTAGATGCTACAGGCTTGCTTTCGCCATAACCCATTATTCGGATGTTTTTGTTTGGAATTCCTCTTTGTACTAAGTATTCCGCCACCGAATTAGCCCTCTTTTTCGAAAGTTTCAGATTATAGGCTTCTTGTCCTGACGAATCCGTATGACCTGTGATTTGAATGTAGATATGTGGATGTTTTTGTAAAAAATCTTGAAGTTTATCCAATTCAGGAAGCGATTCGTTTTTGAGTGTGTGCTGATTTACGTCAAAAAACAAGTTGTTCAATACCAAGCTATTACCAGCCTTGATATGCTTCAATTTAAACGATTTCTTTTCTTTGAAGATGACTTCAGGATTACTTACGTTTACGTTTTCAGAATGAAAGATAAAATTGTCAGCCTCGAATTGGATCGAATAGTTTTTGCCAAAATCAAGTGCCAATACATATTTTCCAGTTGCCGAATTGCTCGAATACACGCCTACTAATTGGTTTTTCTCTAAATCGGTTACTGTAATGGTAGCATCTATTGGGGCGTTGTTTTCCTCGTCTCTGATGTCGCCATTGAGGATAATCATCTTTTTGGAGTGATTCGGACGACTTACTACATATAAATCGCGTTCGCCAAGACAATCGCTTCGTTGTGCCGAAGACATGTAACCTTTTGAACCGTCAGCTGAGTAGATGAAATACATATCGTCATCGGCCGAGTTGATCGGGTAGCCAAGATTGATAGGTTTTGTCCAAGTAACCCGATCCAATGAGTCTAGAACTGTTGAAAAAACGTCAAACCCGCCCATTGATTTGTGGCCGCTTGAGCTGAAAAAGAGCGTTTTGTCATCAAAATGGATATAAGGACAGTCTTCGTCATATTCGGTATTTATGATTGGGCCTGCATTTTTTGGTTCACTCCATGTTTTGTTAGGCATCATGTTGCAATACCAAATGTCCAGTCCTCCTAAACCGCCCTCACGATCACTTGAAAAATACATCCTTTTATTATCCTCTGAAACCGAAATACTGGCTTCTGAACCTTTTCGAGCATTTATTTCTTCGCCTAGTTTAACAGGTTTGTTCCATATTTTACCCTTAAGTTGACTTTTGAATATGCTTCCTTTGAACTGATCGGTCGATTTTACTCTGAATAAATAAAGTGTTTGTGCATCAGCTGATATTCCGATACAAGCATCATGTTCGGGGCCATTTACAGGAGCTGGAGCATCTTTTGCTTTTTTCCAATTGCCTAAACTATCTTTTTCAGAAAGGTATATATCTTCATAATATCTTCCATCGTACGAAAGTCTTTGGTTGTGTTCTGTTTTCCTGCGGCTTGTGAAATAAAGAGTTTGTTGGTCGGCCGAAATAATGGGTACATACTCATCATCTTTTGTATTGATTTTGTTTCCCATATTTTCGATCAATACAGGAACCGAATCGGCTACAAGTTCTTTGGCGTTATTACACACTTCTATTTGTCTTTTCAGATCCTTAATGAATGCTGAGTTGGTAGCAGTGTCTTTTTGGAGAGGTTGTAAAATGGATTCGAAGATTTGCTTGGCCTTGTCGAATTGGTGGTTGTAATGATAGGCCTCGGCTAGCATGAAATCGAGTTCAGGATTGGCTAGTTTTTTCTCCTTTGCAAATTTGAAATAAGGCAATGATTTCTTTTTGTAGTTGGAGTTGATGTAGCACACGCCAATGTTGTATTGTACCTCGGGCGTGCC
>JAYVIX010000222.1:0-12433 GCA_043769845.1 Cytophagales bacterium | reverse complement strand
GTTTCTACACACTTATCGAGTTCAAAGCAGAACCTACTTTTATTGCAAAGTTGGAGACTGAGTTTAAAAGGGACGAGCGCATCATGCGTTTCCTTACCGTTTCACTTGATAAGCACGCAGTGGCTTACAGCGAAAGACGCAGAAAAGGATTCCCTAAAATCGAAAAAACTAAAAAAGTAGCAGCATGACGCTTGTAAACGAATCAGTACAGAAAGCCGAAACAAGGAAAAAGTACTGCCGCTTCAAGAAAAGCGGTATCAAATATATCGACTATAAAGACGCTAACTTCCTTTTGAAGTTCATCAACGAACAAGGAAAACTTCTTCCTAGAAGACTTACTGGCACTAGCCAAAAATACCAAAGAAAAGTGGCTCAAGCAGTGAAACGTGCTCGTCACATTGGTATTCTTCCTTACGTTGCAGATGGTTTAAAATAATTCTAGAATCAAATGGAACTTATACTTAAAGAAGATTTAAAAGGTTTAGGCTACAAGAACGATATCGTGAATGTAAAGCCTGGCTACGGACGTAATTTTTTGATTCCTCAAGGACTTGCTCTTGTAGCAAACGAAGGAAACAAAAAAGTAGTAGCTGAAAACGTAAAACAAGCAGCACACAAAGCTGAGCGTTTGAAAAATGATGCAGTAGAATTGGCTGCTAAAATCAATGCTTTGACTTTGGAAATCGCTACAAAAGTGGGCGAAACTGGAAAGATTTTTGGAAAAATCACTTCGCTTCAAGTTTCTGATGCTCTTAAAGCAAAAGGAATTGATGTGGATAGAAAGAAAATTGCTTTCAAAGACGAAGTCAAAATGGTAGGCGAATATGTAGCACATGTCGACTTGCACAAAGAAGTAAAAACGACTATTGCAGTGAAAGTTATATCTGAATAATTTTTCATTCAATATTTTAATAAAAAGGCTGCCCATCAAAGGCAGCCTTTTTTATTTGTCAAAGAATTAGAATTGTATTTGCAAACCTAACTTTGAACAACGAACATTGAACTTTAAACAAACCAATGCGCCCAAACCTGCTTCAACCCGATTTTTACATTCAGAATAGAGCAAGACTAAACGCCCAATTGCTCCCAAAATCAGTGGCCGTTTTTCATTCTAATCTACAAATGCCTACAAATGCAGATGGTACGTTGCCATTTGTACAGAATAGTGACCTGTTTTACCTTACGGGTATCGACCAAGAAGATACCACTCTTTTACTTTTTCCAGATTCTCCTAATCCAAAGTTCAAACAAATCCTATTTATCCGTTATGCCGATGAACAAGTGTTGACTTGGGAAGGACATAAACTGAGCAAAGAACAAGCAAAAGAAATTTCAGGAATTGAAATAGTACTTTGGCACAGCGAGTTCGATAAATTTTTCAGAAGCCTAGTTTTTGATGCCGAAAAAATCTACCTCAATACGAACGAACACAAACGTGCCGATAATTCCATCAAAAACCGAGATGAACAATTTGTGACATGGAGCATGGATCATTTTCCTCTGCATAATTACCATCGCTTGGCGCCCATCATGCACAAGTTGCGTACCGAAAAACAAGAATTTGAGATGAGGTATTTGAAAACTGCTTGCCAAATCACTCAAAGTGGTTTCGAACGAATCGCTCAATTTCTGAAACCAAACGTGTACGAATATGAGTTGGAAGCGGAATTGATTCATGAATTTATACGCAAGGGTTCGAAGGGATTTGCCTATCAACCGATTATCGCATCTGGCCCCGATTCGTGTGTGTTACATTATACCACCAACCACAAACAGTGTCAAGATGGAGAGATTGTGCTACTTGATATTGCAGCCGAATATGGCAATTACAAATCGGATTTGACTCGTGTTTTGCCTGTAAATGGTCGTTTTTCGCCTCGACAAAAAGAAGTGTATCAGGCGGTTTTGAACATGTTTTATTTCGCAAAAAGCCTTTTACTACCAGGTACTGATTTCGAAGAATACAACAAAGCCGTAGGTCAAAAGGCGGAAGAAGAGCTAGTCAAACTAGGGTTATTTAGTGCAGAAGAAGCTAAAAATCAAGATCCTGCAAGGCCTCTTTACCGAAAATATTTCATGCACGGAGTTTCTCATTTTTTAGGTCTTGATGTACATGACGTGGGTGCAATGACTGGCAAAATGTCGTCCGGAATGTTGCTCACTTGTGAGCCTGGTATTTATATTCGAGACGAAGGAATCGGGATTAGACTTGAAAATGATATTCTCATCACCCAAAATGGTCATTATGATTTGATGGAAAACATCCCGATCGAGATAGAAGAAATAGAAGATTTAATGGTAAAAAGATAAGATTTGTTCGACACAATTACGTCTAGAAAACGTAAGCTTACAAAAATACTAACATGTCTTTTTTGAAAAAATCAGTTTTACTTTCGATCATCCTTGTTTTGCTGTCGTCCTTTACGATACAGCCAGATGCGGATGGTTATTTGCAAAGCGGAATCAAATTTTGTGAACAAAAAGAATACATAAAAGCCATTGGCGACTTCACAATGGCTATTTCGCTTCGTCCCGATTTTGGTTCGGCCTATTTGGAAAGGGCAAAAGCCAAGCTCCATTTTGCCGAAAAAATGGGTTTTAACAACTTAGAATTCTGTTTTGATTTGGTGCAAGCGCAAGAATACCACGAAACAGAAGCAACAAAATTGCTAGAAGAGCATTGCATATCAGAATGTTATGGAGTACAAAAAGCATTCATCGAACCGGAAATAGTATTCTGTGCTGATTTCAGTTCCAAAATTTTAACTGATTTACCAAAGGGCAGCGCAAACCTGAGTAATTTGGTCAAACTGAATCTTTTCAATAATAAACTGACGAATTTGGGTCTAGGTTTTATTCACCTAAAATCTCTGGTTTTACTGGATCTTAGTAGCAATAAAATAGAAACGATCAGTCCGATAATCGGTCAACTAGTTCATTTGAATGAATTGAATATCAATAAAAATGATTTGACCAATATTCCTGATGAAATTGAAAAACTAGTACATCTTCAAAAACTCTATTTAAGAGAAAATAACATTTCAGAAATTTCGAGTGCTATCGGAAAATGCAGCGAATTGCAAGAAATGGATTTATCACTCAACAAGCTCACAAGTCTTCCCGCAGAGATTGGTAACCTGAAAAAACTAAAAGTATTGAATCTGGTAGGGAATCAATTCGACAAAAAATCAAAAAAAGTAATAATTACACTTTTACCCAAAACCGAAGTCTATTTTTAAGCCAATTATCCAGAAAAGCACGCATTTTTCGGAGAAAAAGGAAGTAAAAACACCCAATTTTTGTATCAAACCTATTTTTTCTAGTAAAAAAACAAGATAATACAGTCCGTTTCTCAAATTATTCACATTTTCATAATACCCACTTATTTTTTTCCGCTGAAAATCCTATATTTACAATTGGACGCTTCAAAAGTGGCTATACTGCTCTTATTCTTAAGAGTTTGTATTCAAAAGTTTATAAGGTCAAAGACTAAACGGAGGTTTGAGAATGTTAACAACGCTTCAACAAAATGGCTTGTACGATCCGCAATTCGAACATGATGCTTGCGGAATTGGCTTCGTAGCCAACATGAAAGGCAGGAAATCGCATCAAATTGTGACGGATGCCATACTCATGCTAGAAAGAATGGAACACCGAGGAGCTTGTGGCTGCGAGGAAAACACGGGCGATGGTGCTGGTGTATTGTTCCAATTGCCGCACGAGTTTTTTGTGGATGAATGTATTAAAACAGGAATTAAACTTCCTGCTTACGGTCGTTATGGTGTAGGAATGATTTTCTTTCCAAAGGACGAAAAGAAAAGAGAAGATTGCCGCAAGATTTTAAATAGAAATATTGAAAAATTAGGCTTAAAACTTCTAGGCTATCGTGAGGTGCCTACTACAAGTACTAAAGCCGATATTGGGCCTTCGGCACTTGCAGTTGAACCCAAAGTAGAGCAAGTTTTTGTTGAGTGTCCTGAAACAATCACTGACCCTTTAGTTTTTGAAAGAAAGCTTTATATTCTTAGAAATTATACTTCAAGGCTTATAAATGAGTCTATTACCGATATTGGTGATAGTTTTTATATCGTATCGTTTTCATACAAAACGATTACTTACAAAGGAATGTTGAAGACTTCGCAAGTGAAGTTGTACTATTCCGACCTTGATGACGAGAAAATTGTTTCAGCGATTGCTGTTGTTCACTCTCGTTTTTCGACCAATACTTCCCCTTCTTGGAGGTTGGCTCAACCGTTCCGCTACATTGCCCACAATGGCGAAATCAATACGGTAAGAGGAAACGTGAACTGGTTTAAAGTTCAGGAGTTCTTCTTCGAGTCAAAACTCTTCACAAAAGAAGAATTAGACATGATTTTTCCAGTCAATATTCCTGGCCAGTCAGATTCGGCCATGCTTGATAATGCGGTTGAAATCTTGACGCTTGCTGGTCGTAGTCTTCCGCATGTGATGATGATGCTCGTGCCAGAAGCTTGGGACGGCAACGAAGCCATGTCGGAATTGAAAAAAGCATTTTACGAATACCATGCTTCGATTATGGAACCTTGGGATGGTCCAGCTTCGATCTCGTTTACGGATGGTGTCATTATTGGAGCTACTTTGGATCGAAACGGTCTTCGTCCTTCACGTTATTTGGTAACCGAAGACGATATCGTGGTGATGGCTTCCGAAACAGGCGTTCTTCCTTCGATTGATCCTTCAAAAGTGATTTTGAAAGGCCGTTTGCAGCCAGGTAAAATGTTTGTGGTCGATTTGAAAAAAGGTCGTATCGTGAGCGATGATGAATTGAAAGAGGAAATCTGCTCGCGTAAACCTTATGCCGAATGGCTTAAAACAAATAAAATAAACATCAAGGAACTTCCTGAGCCTCAGGTGGAATTCAAACCTTTGGATGACGATCGTCTTTTGTCACGCCAAATGGTGTTTGGTTTCAGCAAAGAAGATGTGCGTGTTGTACTTCAACCAATTGGCGAAAATGGCGAAGAGCCACTAGGATCAATGGGACAGGATACGCCACTTGCGATTCTTTCCGATCAGGCGCAGCATCTTTCGTCTTATTACAAACAATTATTTGCACAAGTAACCAATCCGCCAATTGACCCGATCAGGGAGCGTTTGGTGATGTCGTTGGTGAGTTATGTAGGCGGTTCGGGCAATTTGTTGGACGAATCGGGCGAGCATTGTCATATGTTGGCCTTGGATCAACCTGTATTGACCAATAAAGATTTAGAAAAAATTAGGTCAATCGACCATCAGCATTTTCAAACAAAAACCATCCAAGCTATTTTTAAAGCCGATGGTAAAGCTGGAAATCTCGAAAAAGCATTAGAAAGAATATGTAGATATGCCTCTGACGCTGTAGAAGATGGTTTCGAAATCATCCTTATCTCAGACAGAGGCGTTGATTCTGACCACGTTCCAATTCCTTCATTATTGGCAACGGCTGCGATCCACCACCATTTGAGCCGTTCGGGACAAAGAGGAAAAGTAGGAATTGTTGTTGAATGTGGTGATGCTTGGGAAACACATCATTTTGCTACTTTGATTGGTTTTGGTGCTTCGGCAGTGAATCCATACATGGCTTTCGAATCGCTTTGTGGCCTGAGACGCCAAGGATTTATTGATGACGAAAAATTGACTGACGAAAAACTCGTTTACAATTTTATAAAAGCAATAGGCAAAGGGTTGTTGAAAATATTCTCGAAAATGGGAATCTCAACACTTCAATCGTACCAAGGTGCTCAAATTTTCGAAGCACTTGGTATCAGCAAACCTGTTATTGATAAATATTTCACAGGTACTACTTCTCGCATTGGTGGTTTAGATTTGGATGGTATTGCCAAAGAAGCCATCATGAAACACAAATTGGCTTATCCTGAAGTGCCAATTCCTGTCAAATTGTTACCTACAGGAGGTGTTTACCAATGGAAAAGAAAAGGCGAATATCACTTGATGAATCCCGAAACAATCCATTTGTTGCAGTATTCGACTAGAATGAAGAACTACCAGATCTTCAAGAAATATACAAAAGCTGTTAATGATCAATCGAAGCGTGCTTGTACACTTCGTAGTTTGTTAGATTTCGTTCCTGGTACTCCTGTTCCAATCGCAGAGGTAGAATCGGCTGAAAGTATCGTAAAACGCTTTGCAACTGGAGCAATGTCCTTTGGTTCGATTTCGTACGAAGCGCATACCACACTTGCTGTTGCAATGAACCGTATTGGAGGAAAAAGTAACACAGGAGAAGGCGGTGAAGACGAGATTCGTTACACACCACTTCCAAATGGCGATTCGATGCGCTCTGCTATCAAACAAGTGGCATCAGGTCGTTTCGGGGTGACTATTAATTACTTGACTAATGCAGACGAGCTTCAAATCAAGATGGCTCAAGGTGCAAAACCAGGTGAAGGAGGACAATTACCTGGTCATAAAGTAGACGAATGGATTGGACGTGTAAGGCATTCAACTCCTGGAGTTGGTTTGATTTCGCCTCCTCCCCATCACGATATTTATTCGATTGAAGATTTAGCACAGCTCATTTCTGATTTGAAAAATGCCAACCGTGCCGCTCGTATCAATGTAAAATTGGTTTCGGAAGCAGGTGTGGGAACGATTGCTTCGGGTGTTGCTAAAGCAAAATCAGATGTAGTTTTAATCGCAGGTCATGATGGAGGAACGGGTGCATCCCCAGTATCATCTATCAGACATGCAGGTTTACCTTGGGAACTTGGTTTGGCCGAAGCGCATCAGACTTTGGTAAAAAACAAGCTTAGAAGTAGAATCGTTGTGCAAACGGATGGTTTGTTGCGTACAGGAAAAGATTTGGCGGTAGCAGCAATGTTAGGAGCCGAAGAATGGGGTGTTGCAACTGGTGCATTGATTGTAGAAGGTTGTATTATGATGCGTAAATGCCATCTAAACACTTGTCCTGTAGGCATTGCGACTCAGAACGAAGACTTGAGGGCTCGTTTCAACGGGGATGCAAATGCGGTTGTTAACTTCTTCCAATTCTTAACAGAAGATTTGAGAGAATTGATGGCTGAACTTGGTTTCAGAACAATCAATGAAATGATTGGACAATCGGATCGTTTGAAAAAACGTGATGATATCAGCCATTGGAAACATAAAAATATCGACCTTGACGGTTTGTTGTTCAAACCAGAAACTGAAGAAGGTGTAGGTATTTTCAGAACTGAAGACCAAGATCATGGATTGGAAGGCGCATTGGATTTCACGTTATTAGATGCAGCGAAACCTGCTTTAGATAACGCTTCGAAAGTATATGCTGAATTCCCGATTGAAAACATCAATAGAACTGCTGGTACAATTCTTTCAAACGAAATCACTAAAAAATACGGTGCTGCTGGTTTGCCAGAAGATACCATCCATATCAAATTCAAAGGAACTGCTGGTCAAAGCTTTACAGCTTTCGGTGCGCCAGGTTTGAAAATGGAAGTAGAAGGTGATGCAAATGACTACTTTGGAAAAGGTCTTTCAGGTGCAAAATTAATCATATATCCTGACAGGTTATCTAAGTTCGATCCAAGCCAAAATAGTGTCGTAGGAAACGTTTGTTTCTATGGAGCTACCGCTGGTGAAGCCTATATCAATGGAATGGCTGGTGAACGTTTCTGTGTGCGTAACTCGGGAGTGAAAGCAGTTGTGGAAGGAATTGGCGACCATGGTTGTGAATACATGACAGGTGGTGTAGCCGTAATTCTTGGCGAAACTGGTAGAAACTTTGCAGCAGGTATGAGTGGAGGAGTGGCCTATGTGTACGACCCAGCTCAGAAGCTAAAAAGCAGATGCAACATGGAAATGGTTGATTTTGATATCATTGATGATGAAGACGCCATTGAATTGAAAAAACTAATCGAAAATCATTCCACATTCACAGGAAGCAAGATAGCTTTAACGATACTTTCAAGTTTCGGTACTGAGATTGGCAATTTTGTGAAAGTAATGCCGCGTGACTACAAGGCGGTAATGATGAAGAAAAAACAAAAATCGGAACAAAAAGAAGCTGTGATATAATGGGCAAGCCTACTGGATTTCTAGAATTTACAAGGGAACTTCCTAAGAAAAACGACCCTTCAGAGAGAGTAAAAGGATACGGTGAGTTTGTTCAGGAATTTCCTGAAGACAAACTTAACAACCAAGCAGCTCGTTGCATGGATTGTGGTGTTCCATTTTGCCATAACGGTTGTCCGCTTGGCAATGTGATACCAGAGTTCAATGATGCGGTGTACGACAAGGATTACGAGAGTGCTTACCGTATTCTGACTTCGACAAATAACTTCCCTGAATTTACAGGTCGTATTTGTCCAGCACCTTGCGAAGCTTCGTGTGTACTTGGCATCAATAATCCACCGGTTGCAATCGAGGAAATTGAGAAAAATATCATTGAAATAGCCTTTGCAAAAGGATACGTCAAGCCAAAACTACCTACAGAACGGACAGGTAAAAAAATAGCCGTAGTTGGTTCAGGAGCCGCTGGAATGGCTGCAGCAGCCCAGCTAAATTATGCAGGACATACTGTCACTGTTTTTGAACGTGATGATGAAGTAGGAGGTTTACTTCGCTACGGAATTCCAGATTTTAAGCTTGAAAAATGGGTAATCCAGCGTAGAGCTGATTTAATGACAGAAGAAGGCGTGACGTTCAAAACTAGTTGCAATGTTGGTGTAGATATAAAAGTAAGCCAATTGATGCGCGATTTTGACGCTATTGTTTTAGCTGGCGGTTCTACTATCCCAAGAGATATTCCGATTAAAGGACGTGACCTTAAAGGCGTTTATTTTGCAATGGAATTTCTGCCTCAGCAAAATCGCAGATTGGGTGGAAAACAACCTTTACCAGGCAAAGACCTTTGGGCTACTGACAAAAATGTAGTGGTGATTGGTGGTGGAGATACTGGGGCCGACTGTGTGGGTACATCTAACCGTCATAGTGCAAAAACGATCACTCAACTTGAGTTATTGCCGAAACCTCCGTCTGAAAGAACAGATTCTATGCCTTGGCCAAATTGGCCTATGATTCTGCGCACTTCTACTTCACATGATGAAGGTTGCGAGCGTATGTGGTCGATTCAAACGAAAGAATTTGTAGGCGATGCTGATGGCAATTTGACAGGTTTGAAAATTGCTGAATTGGAATGGGATAAACCTACGGATGGTAAAATGCCGAAATTCGTAGAAAAAGAAGGCAGTGAGAGAATTCTTCCTGCCGAACTTATTCTGATTGCAGCAGGTTTCCTTCATCCTCAACACGATGGTCTATTGAATGACCTAGGTGTTGAATATGACGAACGTGGAAACGTGAAAGCAAACACTTCAAAATACGAAACGTCTGTTCCTAAAGTATTTGCAGCTGGAGACATGCGCAGAGGACAATCATTGATCGTTTGGGCGATTTCGGAAGGTAGAGAATGTGCACGTGCGGTAGACGAATATCTAATGGGCGTTTCGAAACTAGAACGCAAAGACAGTTCTTTATTGAACGTGCAAGATTTTTATTAACTAAATATTTTAGTTAATAAAAATAGCGAGGGCTTTGTCTGATTTTAGACGAAGCCCTCGCTATTTTTATAGTTATTCAACGAGTATTACCTATTTTTACCCATCATAAATATTTAATAAAATACATCTATTTTATCATCATGAGACAATTCGGATTACTAGGCTTTCCTCTTTCACACTCATTTTCAAGACGTTATTTCACCGATAAATTTGAACGCGAGAATATTTCGGATGCGATTTATCATAACTTCGAGATTCCGAAAATTGTCGAAATGGAAGCCATTGTAGCAAATACAGAAAATTTACGCGGAATGAACGTCACGATTCCCTACAAACAGGAGGTGATGAAATACATGGATAACCTCGATAAATCGGCCGCATTTGTGGGCGCTGTGAATGTGATAAAAGTAGGCAAAGACAAAAAACTAACTGGTTACAATTCAGATTTCTACGGCTTTATGGAGTCACTCAAAAGATTCTTGCCCGATAATCGCATTCATATTAAAGCCTTGATTTTGGGAACAGGCGGTGCAGCCAAAGCAGTGGAAGCGGCTTTGAAAGCCTTGAACATTCCGTATAAATATGTTTCGAGAAATGGCTCAGACACTATTTTCAACTACGAACAATTAACAGATAGTATTTTGGACGAATACAAACTCATTGTGAATGCTTCGCCAGTTGGCACTTTCCCAAATGTAGATACTTGCCCAAACTTGAATTATAAAGCCTTGAACAGTAGCCATTATTTGTTCGATTTGGTCTATAATCCCGAAGTCACCCTTTTTATTCACAAAGGCCAAGAGCAAGGCGCAAACATAAAAAATGGATTAGAAATGCTTCACCTTCAAGCCGAAAAAGCTTGGGAAATATGGAATGAATAAAACACAATTGGCGTGAATGCGTTATGCTAGTATGAACATTCGCATCGTCACCAATATTGGCACAAATTCTAAGGAAACCGTTTTCGCAGGTTTCGATCGAAAGCTATTTCTTCAACTTGCACCTCCGTTTCCGAAACTGAATCTGATCAGGTTTGATGGAAGTATAAAAGGAAACGAAGTGCATTTGGAAACTAATTTTATTCTCTTCAAGCAAAAATGGATTTCACTGATTGTCGAAAACGGTTCTTCCGAAAGCGAAGTCTATTTTGTGGACGAAGGCATAACTTTGCCATTTCCTTTGAAATATTGGCGACATAGGCACATTGTTCGTCAAGTTGGTCCTTCGGTAGAAATCGAAGATAATCTACATTTTAGTACTAAAAACAAAATGGTAGATATATTGCTATATCTGCCATTTTACCTTCTCTTTCTTTACAGAAAGCCGGTGTACAAAAAAATCTTTAAACTGGAATCCCAGGTGCCATTTTGATAATTCTTACAGCTTCCAATACTTTAATGACTGGATAGCTAGGATCAAACTCAAACCATTTCGCAGCAAAATTAACACTCAATGGACGTTTATGGTGATTGTTTTGAAACAATTCGCCACCCATCAAAAGGTCAAATACAAGCGAGTTTTTAGATTTATCATTGTTGTCGAAATTGCTGTAACCGTACATGTGGCCACACCAGTTCACTACCGCACCGTGTACAGGCCCCATCAAGAAATGAATTGGAAGCAAAAGATATAAATACCACATGCCAGCTGGAACAAAATGCATGTAGAACAACACATAAAGCGTTCCCCAACCTAAACGAGACATCCAAGTATCACCAAAAGCTTCCAACGATTTCCACTCAGGAAGCTCGCGCAAGAAACGTTCTTCTGGTTTCTTGGCATAGTTTAGATAATCGTTGTAGATGTTTTTTGTCTCCCACATCATCAAAAACAAATTGCCCGTATTATGTGGCGAATGTGGGTCTTTTGGAGTATCGCTGTAGGCATGGTGCATTCTGTGAAGAATCGCATATGCTCTTGGCGAAAGGAACGAAGAACCTTGTGTGATGTAGGTGAATAAATAGAAGAATTTCTCCCAAAACGAATTCATAGTGAATAGTTTATGGGCAGAATAGCGATGCAAGAAAAACGTTTGACTGAACAAGGACAAATACCAGTGCGCAATGAAGAAGATAATTATTACTGCCATTTTTTGTTGGGTTTTTACTTTAATTTACTCGTTTTGGACTAATTATATGCAAGTTAGAGCATCCGAATGAAATGTCTAAATTATTCTTTTTAAACATTACAATTCTGTTGACAATACAACATGAAATCGCAAGAATTGTTTTTATTTCGCCAAAGGTCTGTAAAACTGTAACGTTCCTTTCTTTACATCGTCAAAATTCATTTCAGTGAATTGGACTTTACGTTTACCCGCAAAATTTTGGTGAGCAATCATGCACTTTTTATCGACAAGTACTTCTAAAACAATGGCGGTATGGTGCGGCATCGTCATGCTGTAATTTTTACCTCTAAATTCCACATTTTCAAACTGAATAATGTCGCCAGCTAAGATAGTATCCTTTTTGAAATTGTATTTTGTACCAAAATTATACGGTGTAAACCAAGCAGCCTCGGCCTCGTTTAGGGCAAAAGCGGCCAGATCCCAACATTCGCCTCGGTCTACTTTCTTATCTTCGTGCTTTTTGCAGTACTCCACAATTTTCTGGTTCACTTCGGGCAGTGGTGTCTGGTTCAGCCCAAATAAAAAGGAGATCGCTATGATTAGAACTTTCATTTTGAAGAAATTTAAACTTGAACTATCAACGCTACATAGTTCTCGTTTGTTAGGAATGCGAATATAAGAGTCGAATTGAAGTAATACAAGTTCGCAAATTCGTACTTTTTCGACTACATACTAGTTTTAACGAAGAATCCGTTATATTAGGTTTATTAGTTAGTCGCCTTGGAATATTTGGGTATTATATAAGAGCAAGAGTCCCTACCAAATAGAT
>JAYVIX010000221.1:0-2169 GCA_043769845.1 Cytophagales bacterium | reverse complement strand
AACCTGCAAAGAAGCCATCGTGTTGCTAAACGGCTATTTGGAACAATTGCCCTCGGCAACTGACCTTACCCAACTTCTGGGTTTGGAAGGCGTGGCGGCCAAGGTGTATTTCGGAGCCATGTTTGAAAAAATGGATTGGAAAGGCCGAAAACCAAGAGCAAAGCACGATACGCTGAACGTGTTGCTCGACATGGGCTATACCTATCTTTTCTATTTTGTGGAGAACATGTTGCATTTATATGGCTTCGATGTATACAAGGGCGTGTACCATACCAATTTCTACAAACGCAAATCGTTGGTGTGCGACTTGCAAGAACCATTCAGGTGTATCCTAGACAAAGCCCTCAAAAACGCACATGGTTTGGGCCAAATAAATATGGACGATTTTGAACTACGCAAAAATCAGTACACACTCAAAAACACACGAACCAAACATTACACTAGGTTGCTCTTGAAAGCAATATTGGTACACAAGGAAGATATTTTCGTGTATTGCCAACAATATTATCGGGCCTTCATGCGCGAAAAAGAAATAAGCGAATATCCTGTTTTCAACCTAAATGAATAAATATGTTAATAATATCATATGATATAAGCGATGATAAATTGAGAACTCAGTTTGCCAAATTCCTAAGCAAATATGGCTCTCGACTTCAATTGTCTATTTTCGAAATACGAAATAGCGATAGGGTCTTGGACATCATTAAAGTAAAAATAGAATCGCAATTCGAAAAACGTTTCAAACAATGCGACAGTGTGATTGTGTTTGAACTGAGTAAGACCTGCGAAATAACCCAATACGGCTACGCAAAAAACAGCGAGGAAGAACTGATTATCATCTAAAATGCCTATTATTGTAATGTGATGACGCTACTATTGTAGCAAATTTGCAAACCTCGGTCTTCATGTCTCAAATTGGTTTTCTGGCAGTATGTTTACGAAAGATAATAATGCAAAATGTATAAAGAACCACTTTTTATTTCAATAATTAAGTTTGTTTCAGTACATATTTGCCAGTTTGGGGTCTAAAAGGCCAATTCAATTTCTACTATTGTAGATAGCTAAGAAATCATGTCAAATAAAAGAGTCTAAAAGGCCAATTCAATTTCTACTATTGTAGATGATCCTCACTTGACCGCTTTAATGCAGTCTAAAAGGCCAATTCAATTTCTACTATTGTAGATAAATACTTAAGTGGAGACAAATTAACTAGATAGTCTAAAAGGCCAATTCAATTTCTACTATTGTAGATACGGGTATACAATCGGTCAAGTTGTTAAAGTCTAAAAGGCCAATTCAATTTCTACTATTGTAGATATGTCGAGAACAAGGAAAGGTTTGGAGGTCTAAAAGGCCAATTCAATTTCTACTATTGTAGATACGAATGTGGAGACATGGAACAGGCTGTCTAAAAGGCCAATTCAATTTCTACTATTGTAGATAAAGGTTGGAAAAGCACTCAGGCTTTTTAGTCTAAAAGGCCAATTCAATTTCTACTATTGTAGATTAAGGAACAAAAGAATTACGTAGAATAGTCTAAAAGGCCAATTCAATTTCTACTATTGTAGATATTATTATCAGATTTACGGACTAGGGGTCTAAAAGGCCAATTCAATTTCTACTATTGTAGATACGGCATACTTAAAACACAAGGTGAAGGTCTAAAAGGCCAATTCAATTTCTACTATTGTAGATATGGACGTAATTACAAGTATCAATATTTAGTCTAAAAGGCCAATTCAATTTCTACTATTGTAGATGTTCGTGGCATCTTGATTTACGTTTTAGTCTAAAAGGCCAATTCAATTTCTACTATTGTAGATTCGTAAAGTGATGGTATTTCAAATCCGTCTAAATGGCCAATTCAATTTCTACTATTGTAGATTTCGTGAATGGAAGGAAGCGTTTAACGGTCTAAAAGGCCAATTCAATTTCTACTATTGTAGATATTGCATCCTATTACGTCAAAGCCAGGTCTAAAAGGCCAATTCAATTTCTACTATTGTAGATCCAACATTGGCAGCGAACATGTGCAGTCTAAAAGGCCAATTCAATTTCTACTATTGTAGATATAAACTCGCACCTGATGAAAGACTACGTCTAAAAGGCCAATTCAATTTCTACTATTGTAGATGTTCATGGTTGAGAGACAATTCAGCAGCGTCTAAA
>JAYVIX010000220.1:0-6452 GCA_043769845.1 Cytophagales bacterium | reverse complement strand
TGAGTGTTCAGTACTGACAGCCAAACGTGCCACTTCGCCAAAAACAATAATTGAAGGAGAAGCCAAACCTGCATTTCTGGCCAAACTTGCAATTTCTTTGACCGAACCCGATACTACTTTTTTCTCAGGACGTTGTCCACTTTGAATTACGGCTGCTGGCGTTTCTGATTTTCCTGCATCTGCAAAAATTTGAGCGATTTGTTCCAGTTTGTGTAAACCCATCAAAATTACCACTGTAGCGTTTGATTTGGCCGCCAGATAAATATCATTTGAGATTTCGCCTGTTTTCAAAGTGCCCGTTGTCACCCAGAAACCTTCGCTCATTCCTCGATGTGTGACGGGTATTCCGGCCGAAGCAGGCACTGAAATGCTGCTCGAAATACCAGGTACGACTTCAACAGGTATATGATGTTTTACTGCATATTCCAATTCTTCATATCCACGACCAAACACAAACGGATCACCGCCTTTCAATCGCACTACATGTCCATATTTATTGGCACAATGTACAATCAGTTCATGAATCGCTTCCTGTTTGGCACTTTTGCAACCATGTCTTTTGCCTACATATAATAGCGTACAACCTTCCTTGGCGTAGTTCAATAATTCTTCACTTGCTAGCGAATCGTACAAAATGGCATCTGCATTTTGCAAGGCTTTTACACCTTTTAATGTAATAAGATCAGGATCGCCAGGACCTGCACCTACTAGAGTAAGTTTCCTATTTTTCATTTTTGAAATTCTAAGAACAACTACTCAATTCGATTTTCTGTAAATTGAGTAGTTGTTTTGTATAAAACATTGCCAAATATACGCCTTATCTGAAACTAACAAACAAGAAAAGAGCTTAATTATCGTGTTTTAGATAGATTTATTCTAAATAAAGTCCATAATTGTACAAAAGTAAGTTTTGGTATTACTTGAACCTGATTTGAGTAAAAATACTCAATTTTATTTTGGTCGATTTGAAAATTACTCTACCTTTATATTGTCGTTTGGGAATAAGGTTGAAATCCTAGATTTTGCTCCAGAAGTTTCAAATGTATTGAAAGCCTAAACAAGAATCTTAATAAAAGGTCATGAGCAAGAAAAACATCGTAGTGATCGGCAACGGGATGGTCGGTTACAAGTTTTGTGAGAAGTTTGTTGCCAAAGCTGGTAGCAAGGATTTTCAGCTTATCGTTTTCGGAGAAGAGCCACGTCCGGCATACGACCGTGTTCATTTAAGCGAATATTTTACCCACAAAGACGAAAGCCTGCTTTCGATGGCACCACGAGAATGGTATGTTGAAAAAGGAATTGAGCTCTACACAGGTGATCCTGTGATTTCGATAGATAGAAACAAAAAGAAAGTTATTTCACATAAAGGAAAAGAAGTAAGCTACGATAAATTGGTATTTGCCACTGGATCAGCCGCTTTTGTTCCTAAAATAGACGGAATCGAAAAAGACGGTGTGTTTGTATACCGTACGATCGAAGATTTGGACATGACGATTGATTACGCCCGTAAGTGCAAAACGGGTGCGGTGATTGGTGGTGGTTTGTTAGGTTTGGAAGCTGCAAAGGCTTTAATGGATTTAAACTTGAAAACCCATGTAGTAGAATTTGCTCCGCGACTGATGCCAAGACAATTGGACGAAGACGGTGGCGAAATCCTGAAAGGCAAAATGGAACAATTGGGTGTAAGCATTCATTTGAATAAAAGCACGGCCAATATTGCTGGCAATGATGACGGTGGCGTAACGGCCATGAATTTTGCGGACGGCAGCAAGCTAGAAGTGGACATGGTAGTGGTTTCGGCTGGTATCAAACCAAGGGACGAACTGGCGATCCAAAACGGAATAGAAGTAGGGCCACGTGGAGGTATTTCGGTCGATAATCACTTAAAGACCTCAGATCCTGAAATATATGCCATTGGCGAGTGCGCACTGCATGGTGGAATGATTTATGGTTTGGTTGCGCCAGGTTACGAAATGGCCGAAGTAGTAGCCGAAAATATTCTGGGAAATACCGAAAAGCAGTTTACGGCTTTCGATATGAGTACCAAATTAAAACTGATAGGAGTGGACGTGGCCAGTTATGGCGACAATTTCTGTGCAACTACGCCTCACGAAACCATCGTTTTCAAAGACAAAGCAAAAGGAATTTATAAAAGGATTAATATTTCACCTGACAAAAAGGAGCTTTTAGGCGGAATCTTGGTGGGTGATGCTGATGGCTACAATATGCAGCTTCAGATGGTGAAATCGAAAATGATTTTGCCTCCGAATCCTGAAGATTTGATTCTTGGCGCACGTGGTGGCGCAACCGAACATGCTGGCAGTGGCGTGATGTCCTTGCCAGACGAAGCGAGCATTTGTTCGTGCGAAAACATTAGCAAGGGTCAGATTTGCCAAGACGTTGAAGACAACAACTTCGAGTCGGTAGAGCAAATCATGAAATGCAACAAGGCCGGAACTGGTTGTGGCGGTTGCAAGCCAATGTTGGTCGATTTGCTGAAAGGCACGATGAAAAAAATGGGCAAGACGGTCAAAAACCATCTTTGCGAACATTTTGCACATTCGCGCCAAGAATTGTACGATTTGGTACGTGTAAACGGAATCAAATCATTTGGCGAACTGATTCAGAAACATGGTAATGGTCATGGCTGTGAAGTGTGTAAGCCTGCTATTGCTTCTATTATGGCATCGACTTGGAACGACCATATTCTGAAAAAAGAACACGAAACGCTTCAAGATTCGAATGATCGTTTCTTGGCCAATATCCAACGTGGCGGAACATATTCGGTGATACCAAGAATTGCAGGTGGAGAAATTACCCCTGAGAAATTGATTGCTTTTGGAGAAGTAGCCAAGAAATATAATTTATATACCAAAATAACTGGTGGCCAACGTTTGGATATGTTTGGCGCTCGTGTGGATCAATTGCCGGACATTTGGGAAGAATTGATTGATGCAGGTTTCGAAAGTGGACATGGTTACGCCAAAGCACTTCGTACCGTAAAAAGCTGCGTAGGAAGTACTTGGTGTCGTTTTGGAGTACAAGATTCAGTTTCTTTTGCGATCGAAGTAGAAGAACGTTACAAAGGTTTACGTGCCCCACATAAATTAAAATCGGCCGTAAGTGGCTGTACTAGGGAATGTGCCGAAGCGCAATCGAAAGATTTTGGAATTATCGCAACTGAAAAAGGTTGGAACTTATATGTATGCGGAAATGGTGGCACAAAACCACAACACGCATTGCTTTTAGCTTCTGATATCGATTCAGAAACATGTTTGAAATACATCGATCGTTTCTTGATGTTTTATATCAAAACAGCTGATCCATTGACGCGTACTGCCACTTGGCTAAACAAAATGGAAGGCGGATTGGATTACTTGAAAGACGTTGTGGTAAACGATAGCCTTGGACTGGCTGAAACGCTCGAAAAAGAAATGGCTTTCATGATTGAAACCTACCAATGCGAGTGGAAAACGGTAGTTGATAATCCAGAATTGCGCAAACGTTTCAAAGCATTTGCAAACGTAGACAAGCCAGCCGAAGAAGACCTAGCATGGAGCGACCTTCGTGGCCAACGATATCCTGACGGTTGGGGAACACACAAAGCAGTAGAGAAAAATCTTAGATAGTTCCTTGTTAATTAGTTCGTTGTTCGTAGTTGGATTATTAAAAACTAAGAACAACGAACAAGCAACTAGGAACAACGAACTTAATAATACGAAAATGGCAGAAACTATGACTTGGATAAAAGCGTGTGCCGTAGCAGAGGTTCCTGAAAATGGAGGCGCAGCGGTACTTATCAATGGCGAGCAAATCGCAATATTCAATTTTACGATGCGCAACGAATGGTACGCTTCGCAAAATATGTGCCCACACAAAATGCAGTTTGTTCTTTCGCGCGGCTTGATTGGTTCTACTGGCGAAGATTGCGAACCAAAAGTGGCTTGTCCATTTCACAAAAAGACCTTCTCGTTGAAATCGGGCTCTTGTCTGAGTGGCGATGATTATCAAATCCAAACCTATCCTGTGAAAGTAGAATCAGGTTCGGTATACATTATGGCATAAAAACATTTCCAATAATTTTCAATTTCCAGTTTTTTAATCAGATTGCAGATTAGGCAACATGAATTAGATTGGAAGAAACAATAAAAGTGTTCCGTAAAAACCAAGATCCTTCTGCAAGGCTGACAGGGCTATATATTTTAGCGCTGTCGGCCATTGCTATTCTTACCATTTTGGGACAGGTTTTGGTACAAAGGGCAATAGGCAACCAGCAACATGATTCCAAAATCGTGAACCTTTCTGGAAGACAACGTTTTCAGAGCCAAGGAATTGTGAAAATGTTACTCATACTCTCAGATACTTCCCAAAAACTGAGTGCGGAGAAAAAAACGTACTATCAAGTTCGGCTCGATCAGTTTATGAACAATTGGTATAGCCACCAAATCGGTTTAAAACAAGGTTATTTGCCCGAACACAATTATCAGGTAAAAAATAGCGAAACAGTTGATTCGCTTTTTAATGTCATCGAACCACATTTTCAGGCGGTGTACGAAAGTGCAGTCAGTATTCGAGAATTACTGAACCTGCCAGACTCCAAAGCAAATTTTATCCGTGTAAAAGCATTAAGTGATACTATACTTGAACATGAATTTATTTTCCTTGACATAATGGATGCGATTGTGTATCGGTTTGATAAGGAAGCGACTTATCGAGTGAACGAAATCAAGCAATTTGAAATCATTATTATGTTTATCACACTTTTTGTGTTGATGCTAGAGGGAATATTTATTTTCAGGCCAGCCGTTTTGCACATCGAAGACACAATCGAACAATTGATCGAGTCTGAAAATAACATAAAAATAGTTAACAATCAATTGCTCGAAATCAATCAGAAACTGGCCAGTGCACAAGCCGACCTCATGATGGCCGAGCAAGAAAAATACAAACAACAGCTGAACGAACAAAAAATCAGATCGGCTTCGCTGATTCAAGGTCAGGATTCGGAGCGCAAACGCATTTCACTCGAACTGCACGATGGAATCGGTCAGATGCTGACGGCACTAAAACTGGCGATGGACAACCTAATTATGTCCAAAAACCTGCCCGACAAAGAAGCACATCAAGCTGGCGATATCAAAAACCTTGTAGGTGAGGTACTTAAAGAAGTAAAAGGTATTTCATTCAACTTGATGCCTTCTGTTCTGAATGATTTCGGGATCGTTTCAGCTTTAAGTATTTTGGCCGAAAAAGCAGGTACAAGTTCGGGAGCTGAGGTGGTTTTTGAGCACAATTTAGATATTCGAAAACGATTAGATAAGAACGTAGAAGTAGGTTTGTACCGAATTGCACAAGAAGCAATGAATAATTCCTTGAAATATTCGGAAGCCTCCATTATCCGAATCAGTCTAAGCGAATCGCAAAATACGCTAGCAATGAACGTTTCGGATAATGGTAAAGGATTTAATATCAAGAAGTTAAATCAGAAAATACGTGAAGAAAAGAAATTTTCTATCGGACTGAATAGTATGGAAGAACGCGCCAACCAACTGGGTGGAGAGTTTAGAATTGTTTCAACTATTGGTAAAGGCACTAAAATTTACGTAAAATTGTCTGGAAAATTTACTTCCTAAACAAACGTGGAAAGCGGAAAAATCAAAATTATCTTGGTGGACGACCACTACATCGTACGGAATGGAATTCGTGCTCTTTTTGACGATGTAGACGAGATAGAGGTCATTGGCGAAGCTTCAAATGGCGTAGAAGCGATTGCCAAGGTAAAAGAACTTAGTCCAGATATCGCCATTCTCGATATTTCGATGCCCCAAATGAATGGGCTAGACGCAGCCGATATTATTAATAAGCAATTTCCTGGGACTAAAACACTTATCATGTCTATGCATGATAACAAAGAGTATATTCTTCGTTCGCTCGAAGTAGGTGCCGATGGTTATTTGCTGAAAGATTCTTCGAAAGAAGAAATCATTAAAGCAATCAAAACCGTTTCGGAAGGTGAAAAATATTACAGCGGTTCGGTCTCGGGTATTTTGGTAAGTGGCTACATGAATGTAGTGACCAACCCAAGCGGTACCGATTTTGAAAAGAAAAAATCCAGCATTTCGAAACAAGAAAAAAGTATTCTAGCTCACCTCGTACAAGGTCGAAATAGCCGCGAAATAGCCGAAGAACTAACATTAAGTGTTCGAACGGTAGACAATCACCGAGCCCGAATGATGAAAAAACTTGGCGTAAAAAATGCGGTAGAATTGGTAAAAATGGCTTTGGAAGATAAGCTGTTGGAGGATTGATTTTTAATTTTTAGTTCAAAATAGTGTTAATTTAATTGATAATTAATTATAGGTCACCTCTAAAAACCTAAATATTTCATGTATTTAGTTGTAAATATAAGCAATACAGGCATTTAAGTGCTATATTGCTTATATGAAAGCATT
>JAYVIX010000219.1:0-3505 GCA_043769845.1 Cytophagales bacterium | reverse complement strand
GTAGTAAGCTACTACTAACCACTAACTACTAACCACTAGCAACTTACTGCTCACAACTAATTACTAAAATTATGAAATCACAAGTCTATCATATCTTATTTCTGGACGATTCTTGGTGGATGCGCACCATTCGCGGGACGTTTTACTTTGCTGGTGGATGTTTGATTATTGGTCTTTTGTGGACAATAATTAGTCGTAACTCCTATGATACTTCGATGGAAACACATCTTATTCCTTCCATTTCTACCACTTACGAAAAATGTAAGATCGTATTCGATCAGCCTTTTCGTACAAGTGATAATGAATTTGACTCTGGTATATTTTGGGTTATCTGGAGTTCGATCAAAAGGGTAAGTATTGGTTTTCTGTATGCAATGCTTGTGGGTATTCCTATTGGAATCTTGATGGGTGCCAATAAATTGGCTGGAAATATCTTAAATCCTGTTGTACAAATTTTGCGCCCTGTTTCGCCATTAGTTTGGCTTATTTTAGCCATGTATGTGATTCGTGCAGTGCCAGAATCTAACATGTTCATGATATTTATCACCTGTATTTGGCCTACCATCATCAATACTTCGTTTGGTGTGGCTTCCATTCCCGAAGATTACAAAAATGTATCTAAAGCGTTCGATTTCTCTGTATGGAAATATGTGACCAAAGTGGTTCTTCCTTTCGCAACACCACATATTATAACAGGTATGAGATTGAGTATCGGGATTGCGTGGATGGTAATTGTGGCTGGAGAAATGCTTTCAGGAGCCAACGGAATCGGATTTTTTGCTTGGAACAGTTATAATTCTCAAGAAATAGACAGTATCATGATTTCCATTTTCGTGATTGGTTTAGTGGGAATTATGTTAGACAAATTGTTTGACTTCCTCCATAAATCTTTTGCTTACGAATCTAAATAGTTATCAATAATCCGAATCCTTTTTTTAAAGAAATAAAATGGAAACGCATATAACTTCCGATATCATGGTAGATCAAGTCAATGCAGAATTAAAACCAAGTAGTATCATCGTAAATGATATAACAGTTACGTTCGATACAGCCAAAGGTGACTACACTGCTATCAAAAACATTAGCCTAGAAGTAAAAAAAGGCGAAATAGTTTCCATCATCGGCCACTCTGGTTGTGGAAAATCTACCCTGATGGCTACTATCAGTGGCATGGTTAATCCCACATCGGGTACCGTTTTGGCAAATGGCAATTTGGTAAAAGGTCCTGGGCCCGATCGTGGAATTGTGTTCCAAAACTATTCATTGCTTCCTTGGTTAAGTGTTTTCGAGAATGTTTTTCAAGCCGTAGACTCGGTTATGAAGGACATCTCAAAAGATCACAAAAAGGAAATCGTGATGAAAAACTTGGAGATGGTAAATCTTTTGCCACACAAAGACAAAAAACCAGGTCAACTTTCGGGTGGAATGAAACAACGTGTTGCTATAGCGCGCGCTTTTTCGATCAATCCATCCATTCTTTTGCTTGACGAACCTTTCGGTGCGTTAGATGCACTTACAAAAGGAACTATGCACGTAGAGCTTTTGAAACTATGGAATCTTGACAATAGAAACAAAACCATCGTGATGGTAACGCATGATATTGACGAAGCTATTTTCCTTTCCGACAAAGTAATAGTGATGAACAATGGTCCTGCTGCTACAATTAAAGAGATTGTGGATATTCCAATTGCAAGGCCACGTAACAAAAAAGACATCACGCACGACCCTGCGTACATCGACACAAAAGAAAAATTGACAACCTTGTTATTCGAAAAACTTTCGATTCACGACTAGCATTCTGAGTTCAAAGTTTAAAGTTCAACGTTCAAAGAACCTTAACTTTAAACTTTGAACGTTAAACTTTGAACAAAAAGAATATGACAAAACAGGAAATGACAGCTGCGATTTTGCAAGCTAAAAAATCAAAAGAAACCACTTGGGAAGCCATTGCGTTGGCGTCTGGGCTTTCAGAAGTATATACCACCTCGGCTTGTTTGGGCGAAAATCAATTGGGTAAAAAAGAAGCCGAAAAAGTAGGTGCTTTTCTAGGACTTTCGGTAGATGTAATCGATGCACTCACCGAGTTTGCCAATAAAGGCGAAGCTGCATCTACCGTCACCAAAGAACCTTTGCAATATCGTTTTCAGGAAATCATCTATGTATATGGTTCGACAATGAAAGCATTGATCGAAGAAAAATTTGGGGCAGGAATTATGAGCGCCATTGACTTTTCGATGGATATTCAGAAACAAGAAGATCCAAAAGGTGATAGAGTAGTGATCACGATGAATGGTAAGTTTTTGGGGTATAAGCAGTTTTAAATTGCTCGTAGTTCGATGTTCGTAGTTGCTAGTTTGTCAAAACTACGAACTACGAACATGGAACTACGAACTTTAAACTATAAATTTGCGCATCCTTAAAAACTGTTCACTTTGCGCATTATCCGTTTTTTACATTGTTTACTCATTTTTCTAGGGCTTAATTCAGCATTTGCTCAGATTGTAGACGATACCACCCATGAAATGTATGGGACACATTCCACCAAATACTTTTTGCAGGAAGACGTCTTTTTGAATTCTCAAAATCAGCGGGATATAGATACCATTCTGGACAACAAACAAAGCTACAATTACCAATACACCAACAATACATGGCACCAGTACCAAGGCAATTTGGGCACTTCCATGAAACCGCTTTATTACAAAACACCCGAAGAAATAGGGTACAGGTTAGGTTTTGAAGCCTTTCATCCTTATCTGAACACTACCAAAAATCAACGCTATTACGACACCAAGTCGCCCTACACTGAGCTAAAATACGTGCAGGGAACCACCAACGAGCAACATTTGTACCTGATGCTGACTAGAAATGTCAACCAGTATTGGAACTTGGGTGCCTCATACAACCGTTTCACTTCGGCCAAACAATATGCCATCGTTCAAGCACGTGATTTTCATGCCGACCATCATCAGATCAATGTTTTTTCGTCTGTAAAATCAAAAAACGACAAATACCGGGCCCTTGTCCATTTCAACTACATGCAACATTGGCTGTACGAAAATGGTGGTATCAAACCCCAACCCGATTTGGATGGTGTGATTGATTCTGGTCTATATATATATAAATATGCCGATGTGTGCTTGCAAAGGACAAATGCACTAGCCGCTCGCAATTATTACAAAACCACCAATTTGCATCTTTTTCATCAATACAATCCTTTGGATAGTGGCAATACTGCTTTGCAACTTTTTCACGAAGCCGATTGGAAACGCGAAAATCAATACTTTCGCGATCGAAGCATGGGAAATGATTCCACATTTCGCACGTATTATGGAGGTGTGTACTTTAAAGATACTGTCGCGACCAATTTTAAGTACAATTATGAGCTCTTTCAAAACAAGTTCGGCCTGAAAGGAACAGCAGGAAAATTGTTTTACTCTTTGCATTATAAAACGAGACTTTATTCGGTCGCCCAACAAAGCCAAGATACAAACAGCACTTCTCA
>JAYVIX010000218.1:0-2588 GCA_043769845.1 Cytophagales bacterium | reverse complement strand
GGGTTCGAATCCCAGCGGGATCACGCAAGCCTTTCAATCCAAAATTGAAAGGCTTTTTTATTTTTTAAGGCTTCTAATTTTAATATTTATTTTTACTCGTCTATATTGTGTGATATTTTGAAAAATAAAATCCCCAAAACCGTTACGTTTATAAGCAAATGATGGTACTACCGATATAAACTATAATCGGTATGCAAAAAAGTTGCAAAGTATTGTTTTCAGCATTATCCTTATTTTTTTCAGTTTCATACAAAACACAAATGCGGCCACAGTACCAGTTCACGACCCCTCAATTGTGATCGTGTATAAAGATGCCAGCGGAAATTCATTTCCAACAAATAACGCTGCTGGTACACTTACCAAATATTATTATGTGTTTGGGACACAGAATGGAGCAGCCTATTCAAGCGACATGCTCAATTGGACTTCGTTCACACCTCCTTTTTCCATCAGCGGAACAGTCACAACCAACTATTACAATCTAGTAAAACCCGAAGCCGACTATACCGTGCATACCACTTCGGCCGATGTGATCGGAAACCTTTGGGCGCCAGACGTGATTTATAACAAGGCAATGGGCAAGTGGACGATGTACTTTTCATTGTCGAGAAATGATTTCAAATCGTCCATTATCCTATTTATTTACGTCAAGCAAAATCGAAGGCCCTTACGAGAAAGTGGAAGCGGTAGTATATGGCGGTTTTACCAACAGTGTCACCAGTGCGGCCCTTTTATAGTACCTGACACAGTGTTGCCTTGCGGACTTAGCACTAACGAAATCATCAAAAATTTTGGAAACAATGTGGCCGTTTACAAACTTACAAATGCCATCACGGTCGATATACGCTCACGCACCGACCCAAAATAGCGGTCTTCAACAATGGTGGCAACCAACTGATTCACACCAAAATACTCAATGCCGCTAGTATTGGCGATTACGATGTGATGGATGCAGCCGATATTGGCAACCTAATCAATTGCTACACTTTTAGCTCCGAACCTCACGCCAAAGAAAGCGAAGTGAGTATAGCCATGGTTGAAGGAATTGATACGTACAAAAATAGAGGTTTTTTTCATACCAATTCTGGAATTTGCGTAGTAAAAACCACCGCTACTAATCAATATCCAAACGCAAACCTTGCCTATTCGCAACTAAACGGTGATTTGCAACAGAAAGAAGGCTTTACAGAAAATTCAGTTCGAAAATCGTTTCAAATTGTCCTATTCAAACAGCAAAATACAACTCATCAATGCTACCGCCAAAGAAGCTCACTCGCTCCCTCTTTCGGTTGTTTTGGAACAATTGCTCTCCAACACGGGATTTGATTTTATGGTATTAAGCCAAACAATCGTCATTTACCAATCACCAAAAGCGAATCCTGCAAGCAATATTAAAAATACGGCAGATCCAGCCGAAAAAAAACAAAAGTAGAAATACTGCAAAAGCACCAATTCTGTCCTGCTTTGCTCAAAACAGTATCAGATTACGAGCGTGAAATTGTGTACCGAATCTATAAAAAGAACTAAAATGGGACGCAAAACGAAATCGATCCCTCGAAAAACACGAAACCGACAATTCTAAATCAAACAAAACAAATAAAAATTATTTTATATTAAAATCAAACAAAACTCCTTTCAATATTTTGTTTCGGCCACCATTGGCTACGCCAGAAACCATCCCAAAGTCAGGTCCAACACTTCTGTAGAATGGCAAAAAGACTTGAAATGGAAACTGGAGAACCAACATTCTGCAAACGCCAGAGTGAATGCCGGCCTAAAAATGGGTACTTTCCTGATCGGGACTGGTATTGGCTTTCGTAGTTTGAATATAAAAACCACTTGGGAAGAAACCGAAAAAATAAAGGCCGTTCCAGGAAAATCAGCCGAACCTGAATTTGACACCATTGGACGTGTTTTGGAAGAACGTTTTACCATCGTCACATTTCCGATCTTTGTTTCTTATAAAATGAATTGGAAAAAATGGTATGGAACAGCCGGCACTGGCATCGCGTTTGATGTATTCTCGGGCAAACAAACCAACCCCAATCGGCACAAAAAATATGTGACCGAGGCAATAAAAAAAGGCGAAAAATATTCCGAAAAATACCATATCTCTACCACAAACTTGCTTTTAGAAATCAGAGCTGGATACAGCATTTCAGACCATTTGCTCATTTCGGGAGGAATTGAGCACCATCTTGCGCTATCCCCTTTCTACCAAAACACGCTCTACCAACTCAAATCCAACGCATTGGTTTTTGATATGGGTTTGATGTGGTTGCTGGATCGAAATTCGTCCAAATAAAAAAGCGCAAATTAATGATTGGTTTCTCTATTTTTACATTTACAAAAGTTCACTTCACTTACATATCATTCAGCATTTGGAATGCAGAATATAGATATTTGTATTAATTAAATTATCAAATCACCACCAAAAACCAAATTAGTTAAAATGAAATTTTACAGCCTACTATTTTAGGATTGCTTTCTTCTATTACAATTTCGTTTGCACAATCTGATTTCAAAGAAGGTATGTCATAAAAAATTCAGGAGGCACATCAGCGCTTTTAATTCTGAGTTTACCCCCC
>JAYVIX010000217.1:0-4973 GCA_043769845.1 Cytophagales bacterium | reverse complement strand
GCCAAATATGGGCGCAAACTGCGGCTGCTTATTATGGTGTGCAGAATGTGGCTTGTTTTTCAGGAGGAACAGAAGCAACTGCTTTCAATCCAAGAGCAGTTGCTGCTTTGGAACGTGCAGGCTTCGAAATAGCGAAAACATCAGAAGATAAAAATGCAGTGTATGAAGTAAAGGCGTCTTCTAATTTATTGATTTCAAAAGCGTTTTCAAAAAAGTACAGCGATGATTCAAACCCGAAGAGTAATTTCTGCGCAGTCATGACCTGTTCGCAAGCCGACAAAGCTTGTCCTTTGGTTTTAGGTGCAACATTGCGCATTTCTCTTCCTTTCGAAGACCCAAAAGCATTTGACGGAACTGACAAGGAAGCGGCTGCCTATGACGAACGTTGCAAACAAATTGCAACCGAAATGTTCTATCTTTTTTCTTTGGTAAAATAAGCATTTATGTCGGCCACTAATTGCGCTCCAGCTTATCGCAAGAAACTAGGTTTTCTGGATAGCTATCTTACACTTTGGATTTTCTTGGCGATGGCCTTGGGAGTAGGTATCGGGTATTTTGTGCCAAATACCGCCCATTTTATCGATTCGTTTTCGTCCGGCACTACCAATATTCCTCTGGCCATCGGGTTGATTCTGATGATGTACCCGCCTTTGGCGAAAGTGAAGTACGAAGAGATTCCGAAGGTATTCAAAAACATCAAACTGGTGCTGATGTCCTTGGTGATCACATGGGTGGTGGCTCCGTTTTTCATGTTTGTGTTGTCTTACATCTTCATGAAAGACTATCCCGAATACATGACGGGTTTGATTTTGATCGGGATTGCACCTTGTATCGCCATGGTGTTGGTCTGGAACGAACTAGCAGAAGGAAATCGTGAATACATTGCTGGACTGGTCGGTTTGAACAGTTTGCTGCAAGTGTTTCTTTATTCGGGCTATGCCTATTTTTACCTAACAGTAATGCCCAATTGGTTCGGGATGAAAAGTTTCGAGATTTCGATTTCCATCTCCCAAATAGCCGAAAGTGTATTTATCTATCTCGGTATTCCTTTTTTTGCAGGTATTATTAGTCGGTATTCTTTGATCAAACTGAAAGGAGAAAAGTGGTACAATGAAAAATACATTCCATTTATCTCGCCCATTACCTTGGTGGCTTTACTATTTACCATCGTATTGATGTTTAGTTTGAAAGGCGAATTGATTGTACAAATCCCTTTGGACGTGGTGCGCATCGCCATTCCGTTGGTCATTTATTTTGCGGCCATGTTTGTCTTTACCTTCTTTATGGCCAAAAAATTGGGTGCCGATTATTCCACCAATGCCGCCTTGTCGTTCACGGCAACAGGTAATAATTTCGAGTTGGCCATTGCGGTAGCCATCGGAGTTTTCGGAATCAATTCGGGCGAAGCCTTTGCGGGCGTCATTGGCCCTTTGGTGGAAGTTCCTGCATTGATAGCCTTGGTGAAATTGGCGTTTTGGTTGAGGGGCAAGTATTATAAGAAGCCCTAAATATAAACGGCATTGAACAAAAGGCGTTAAGAATTTCAAGAAGCAAAACGTTAAGAAATCTTCGTTGTTTGAGGCCGAGGAACGAGGTCGAGTTTCGAAGATTTTAGTGGCGCGAATTGAAATTTAGCCTTTTGTTCATAGCCTTGACCTTTTTGTTACTTTTTGTGTCAAAACAAAAAGTAAAAGAGCGTGAATTTGTATTACACAACAATAGCATGAAAATAATCACCATCCCCGACCTACACGGCAAAGACTACTGGAAATCGGTAGACATCAGCCTATATGACAAAGTAGTTTTCCTTGGCGATTATGTAGATTCCAGTGGAAAATATACCCTTGAACAAGAAATAAGCAATCTGGAAGCCATCATTGATCTAAAGAAAGCCAATCACGACAAAGTAGAATTGCTCTTGGGCAATCACGACATTCTTTATCTCTACTTTGAGAAATTCGCCAAACCGAATAGCTATTACGAGGGTGAAGAAGCATTTACACGCATCTACACCAGTAACAAAGCCTTGTTTTCTGTAGCTTATCAGTATCAAAACCATTTGTGGACACATGCTGGATTAAGCCAAAAGTGGTTAGATTATTATTCAGACACTATTTCTGAATTCATCAACAAAGACTTGATTTCCGAACTGGGACAAGTCTTAAACAAAATGTACGAAAGTTACCTTTACATCTTGGCAACCAAATCTCCTCTTCGTAGTGGTCAAGACCTTTACGGTGGCATTTTTTCAGCCGACAAATCTGAAACTTCTGAAAATATTGTAATTGACTTGCACCAATATGTGGGTCATACCAAAGTGCCGAGTATTCTGAAAATTGGGAACGAGGAAGGAAGCATTACTTTTTTGGATTGTTTGTACAGTGAGGAAAAGTATCTTGTAATGGATATTTAGTCTTCTGCAAAGGAACAAGCAAACCTTGCGCCAAATTGAGTAAAGTTTATGAAAATACTAATTATTGTTTCATCACTTTATCAATACTTCCATCACTGTATTGATAAATATACAGTCCTTCTGAGACTTGATTTGGTTGAAGCTCTTGGCCAAGTGGAGTAAAAATTCTAGTTAAAGTTTTTGGAGTGTGTTGAAAACGTTTATCAACAATATTAGTAGTTAAATCACAATTGGAATTCCATTCTGTTTCTGAATTTTTAATCCAATCACTTGTGTATATTATCTGATCTTCGTTGATACATACATAAGGCAATTCATTACCTATACAATTTAAATATGTAAATGATTTGTTTTTACTTACATCTAAGCTTGTAAGTAGATTTCCAAAACATACTAAACCAGTTAAAGATTGATTCTGGCTTAAATCTAATGAAGTAAGTTTATTATTTGAACATTGGATATATTGTAAAGAATAACATAGTCTCAAGTTAAGACTAGAAATTTGATTTGAAGAGCAGGTAAGCGCTACTAAATCAGGATGGAAGTCCAGATTTAAGGTAGTAAGATTACTTCCGACACAAGACAAATCTACCAGCTTACTATTTTTTGAAACATCTAGTGCTGTTAGATTGCTCATTGAACATTCCAAAGAAGTTAATTTCGTGTTTTTGCTTAGATCTAAATTTGAAAGAAAATTACCTCCACAATTCAATATGTTCAAATCTAAATTTGAGCTTAAATCTAAATCTTTCAAATTACATTGGCTGCAATTAAGATCCTTCAAAAACAAATTTTTACTAAGATCAAGATTGGGCAGTTGTCTATTAGAAGAACAATCTAAGCCTGTTAAATTTACAAACTCACCAATACCTTCTAAATTTTCAATAAATCTAAATGCTACATAAATACTTCCATTAAATATCTGCGCTTCAGATGTTTGTATTTCACTGTCTTGATTAATGTTTATTTTTTTATTTGCTACAAGAGCAGCTTTAAAATTTGCATCAGGGATATTTACTATTTGAGCATAAGAATTAATTGTCATCAATGCAATTCCAACCAAAATGAGTAATTTGTTCATAGATCGTATTTTTGTACTTTCAAAAGTAATACAAAACTTGAAGCATGATTAAATTTAATGATATATTTTCTAGATTAACTAATTAGTTCTCGACCATCCAGTTACAGCTTAACACACTCGTGGCATCGTTTCGCGTCCCATCGGAAAGTTGTGTCTCAGTGAAATTCCTATGATTGAGGTCGTATATGAACAGGATCTGGACTCCCGCACTATTCTTCCCACCCAGCCCTTAATAATCACCCGAATAACTTTCGGTCAACTTCAAATATGTCTTATCCACAAAGTTCTTCCCAAAATAGAGCCGTAGGCTCGACCGAAATTGTAAAGCTGAATTTTAAACCAGTTGAACTATAGATTTTATCTATCATCGGATACAAACAATCAATTTGATATTAAAGAAACTATTATATTCTTAGTTAAAAAAGTATAATAATTAATAAGTAAAAAACACCATAATTTATTTCCCAGCTACAACCAGTTTTTTCAACTGAACACTCCCATCTTCAAATTGAACTTTTACAATATATATCCCAAGAGAAAAACCAGAAACATCTAGAGTGTTAGAAGTAGATAGCATAAGTTCTTTTCCTGTAGAAGAATATATTCTGACTGTTTCTACTCTTCTAAGTGAATTAATATAAACATTTTCACTTGATGGGTTAGGAGACAACTCCATGCTATTAGCCTCTGATATTTCTTCGACTAGTCCAGTCAAAAGCTTGTCTACAAACAGGATAGGCTTCTCCACTACCATGCAATTGTTTACTTCCCAGTCACGAATATTATCACCATTATTGGCACAAATAGCCATATAATAGTACCCTTCCTCAAATTTATCCTTGGTCACTGTAATCGTGTGCTTATGTGTGAAGTTAGCTTGAGGTAATAATTGATTTATTCTTTGAGCAGAGTTATAAAACTCTCTGATCAAGTACCTGAAAGTAGCATCAGCATAGAAGTACTTTTCCTTTTGTAAATGAAGCGTATAATACCAGGCAGTGCTTGTTAAATTTCCTAGGTTTTTGATTCCAATATCAAAAGTGTAATTTTTGTTGAACTCCCAAATGTAGTTAGGTAAGTTATAGCTGTTCATGGCAATATCGGGGGCGGTCTCATTCACAATGTTCATAGGGATGGAATAGGTATTGTTCAATTCGTCCGTTTCGTAGATATAGTCATTGTAGTCTGCCTTCAAAAGGATGTAATAAAAACCAGTTGGCACATCCAATGGCACTACAAACTGGGCATAGCTATCGTATGTGCTATATATAAAGCGATCGTCCTCCGATAGTTTGTTGTCTTTGGATATATAAAAGCCTGTAGCGAAGGGGGCATCGGTATTGGCACCAGTATTAGTGACTGTAAACTGAAGATAAGACTTGTCCAATACCTTGATGGAAGTCGGGATGCCATAGTACCAGTTATGGGCGGTCACTTTTAAATCGGGTCGGGGAGTGTTGTCTTTGGGGGTTAAATTGC